>JBDSQP010000095.1:0-4121 GCA_039929755.1 Aeromicrobium sp.
GCGTTCGCGACATGGGTCATCAATCTCGTATGGCCCCGGTTTCGATCGGGCACGGGCATCTGAGTCGGGAGGCCGCAGTCTCCCAATACACCCGATGGGGGCGTGAGATGGTTTCGTCATGCGAAGATTCAATGGTCAGAGTGGCGGCTTCGACGAACCGCCCGTGCCCGCAAGCGTCGATCGTGATCGAGAATGCGACTTCTGTGGAGCGGTGCGGACAACGCACTGGCTGACGTTTACGCCCGTGCCTCGCGGGGCGGGCTACACGCTGCCGGGATACTTGGGGGCTTGCGATGGATGCGCAACCCGGATCGACTTTAGTAACGCTGACCAACTGGCCAAGATCGGCAACCAGCCCGAAGAAGTGGCCAATTGGCTCGCGAAGCACTTCCTCGCGATCACCGCTGGCACGTAATCGTCAAACCCGCTAACTTCCAACACGCAGAGTGGCCGTGGACCGCGGCGGAGATCAACTCGGTTGCTCGATTGTCCTTGGATCGCTTCTTTTGGGACTCGCCATTTCCTTTGCCGGATGCGCTTCCCTTCCCGATGTTGGTCCGACCTGTGCATACAGCGACCGCGCCACGCTCCTGCGAGTCGGCGAGCAGGTAAGGAGCATAGGTCGGATGTGGGCGAGTCGAATTCATCGACGACTGCACGTTGGAGATGCGCGGGTCCGCCAACTGGCCATTTGTATCGGCGGACCTGGACGAGGTTCGTCGGCAGCTCAGCGATGACTTTGACTGTCGAAATTACAAGCCGAAATACCTGCAACAGGACACGAGATACATGAAGTGCGTCGTCGACGATGAGACCGTCTTTGTGTGGATGGAGACATCCAGTGGAGCAATGGGAGTCACCTTCGCTCCGATCTAGGCAGAGAGCGGAGTGCCGAAGCCAAACCCGCGAACTCTTAATGCACCTAATGGGGCGACGATCAGCGTCGACCGAGTTGGATCCCCTTCGCGATCGCTGCGACCGCGATCATGGCAACGGCGGCTAAGCCGATCACTGCTCCGACGGCGATCCAGAAATACTCTGCGCCGCCGGTGCCGTAGAGCCGGTCGACGCCGTCAACGTCTTGGACTTTGAGGACGACAGGGGACATGGAACGCGCGATCGATACAACCACTGCCGAGATGAGGGCGAGTAGCAGCCCAGAGGCGGCGAACGCCCAGACGAGATCCCTCTGGTTAGAGATGTTTGGGTGCGCAGCTTCAGCGGTCGGCTCAGTCACAAATTCTCCTCGAGAGTGTTGCTGAACCATACAGTCAGCTTTCGATCGACGAGTGCAATTTTGGAGTCATCTCCAACGCCAAGCCCGTCTGTGTTGCCCCGCTCGCCTTATTGGCGGAGGTGGCTGAGGAGCGGTGGTGGGTCTGAGCGGTAGGTGTGGCCGGTAGGGGTCTTCCAGATGGTCGCTTTGCCCTGCGTTGTTACCGTCCAGCCTGGTTGGTGCTTGATCGTGTGGGATCTCTTGCAGAGGCCCTGGCCGTTGTGAGCGGCCGTAGGTCCCCCGGTTTCGTAGGACTCGACGTGGTCCACGTCTCTGATGCGGCAATCGCATCCCGGCTGTCTGCACGTGCGATCTCGTGAGCGGATGTGGGTGGCGAGCGGTCCGTCGAAGCGGCGGCGTCTGGGATCGCGGGCGAGCAGGGTGCCGTCGACGGGGTCGGTCAACAAACGACGGATGGAGGCGTGGTGAGCTTGGGCGATGAGGTCGTCGGCTACGTCGGGGGAGATGGGCCCGTATCCGACCAGGTCGACGGGTTCGTCGCCTTGGCCTAGAAGCGTGGCGGCGTCCATCACCAGGTTGATCTCGACATCGAGTGAGTCGGCATGTGCAAGACCGGTCACTCTCTCGACCAAGGTTTGGACCATGATCTGGCCGCGGGTACGTTCATCCCCGGCGGACCGCAAGCCCTGCGCCCAGGCGTCGAGGGCGTTGTAGACGGCGACCATTTGTTCGGCCGGTCCGCGAACGCGGAGGACGGCGACGCCGTCGGGTTCGGGACACAGAGTGATCCGGCAGTCGGCACGGTTGCGTCCGGCGCGGGTGCGCGCGGCTTCGACATCGATCCGGATCACCGCACGTCGAGTCGCCATGGCTGCCTTGACGTGGGTGAGGCCGGGCAGCTTGGACGCGATCTCGGTGTCGAGGACGACGAAGTCATCGACGTTGAGCGACTCGGATTCGCGGACGACGGCGCGAGCGACCGCCTCACCGATGACCCCATTGTGGAACAGCTCGAAGACCAGGGGGAGACGTTGCAGCCCCATGGCGAGTCCGAACTGGGTGCCGGCCGCGGAGGGGGAGATGTTGCGTGCCATAGCGACTTCACCGATGACGGACAGTGACGGATCGGCGCCACCCAAAGGCATCAACTGACGCCGTTCTTGACGCAGCGCGGTGATCTGATCGAGCTGGCCCGCCTGTGCTGCGCAGATCACGCGTTCGAATGCTTTGATCGCCTCGATCCGGGCTGCGCCGCCCTCGTGAACAGGGTCCGAGGTGTAGTCGTGCGTGACGATTTCGCGGAGGAGATCAACCACGAGAAGACTATCGAACATGTGTTCGAGTCTACCTGAGAATCACCCGGACTACAAGGGAAAATCAGGCTTGTGGACAAGATTGCAACCTAGTCGAGGTAGGCGCTAGCGCGTCGCAGCTCCGCCGCAGCCTCGGTGACGACCCGGTCGATCAGCTCCTCGCAGCTGGGCAGGTCGTTGATGACTCCGACAACCTGACCGGATGCAAGAACGCCTGCAGTCGCGTCACCGTCGACCAGTCCGGCCTTGAGCATCATCGGGGTGTTCGCGGCGAGGGCAAGTTGACCCAGGGTGCGCCCCTGTTCCTTCCGCATCGCGCGCCCGTCGACCGCGAGTTCCTTCCACGTCATTCCAGCCATCTTCTTGAACTCGAGGGTGCGGCGGGCCGTCGGGAGGAGGCGTCGTATGCCTGAGCCACCCTCGACCTGTTCCACGAGGTCGGTGCGGAGCATGCGGTGGGGCATGCCGTCGACCTTCTTGGTCACAACGGTGTCGTCCAGGCCCGCCGCCAGGTAGCGCTGTTTGACAGCTTCCGGAACGCGGCTGTCTGCGGTCAGCAGGAATCGGGTGCCCATACCGACGCCGGCGGCGCCATAGGAGAGAGCTGCGGCCAGCCCACGTCCGTCGAAGAAGCCGCCCGCAGCGATGACCGGGATGTCGACTGCATCGAGCACGGTCGGGAGCAACAGGGTGGTGGGGACCGAGCCAGTATGGCCACCGCCCTCGCCACCCTGGATCATCACCGCGTCAGCGCCCCACGAGGCCACTTTCACGGCATGCTTGGGCAGGCCGACGCTGGGGATGACGACGATGTCGTGCTCCTTGAGCTTGGCGATCAACTCGGGCTTGGGCGCGAGCGCGAACGAAGCCACCTTGACGCCGTACTCGATCAGCAGGTCGCAGCGAGCGGGAGCATCGGCGGCGTCCGCACGCAGGTTGACGCCAAACGGTGCGTCCGTTCGTGACTTGACGTCGATGATTGCCTGCTCGAGCTCGGGCAGGGTCATCGTGGCCGATGCGAGGATACCCAGGCCTCCAGCATTGGCCGTGCCGCTGACCAGGCTCGGGCCAGCGACCCAGCCCATACCGGTCTGGACGACGGGGTGACGAACTCCGGTCAGTTTGGTGAGAGGCGTGGACAGCAGTTGCTCGATCATCGGGTTGCCTCTTTCGCCGACTCCACCGTCACGGGCGGGACTTCGCGGTCACGCAGGGTCTTGGGGTCGAGCACATTGCGAATGATCATCAGTTCGGACTCGGTGGGTTCCCGGGTCACTGAAACTTCCGCCGGACCAACCCCATCGAGGAGGGCGAGCTCGAACCCAGTGGCAGCCACGACCTCTTCGACACTCACGCCGGGGTGCACGCTGAGCAGGCGAACCGTGTCGCCCTCGCCCTTGACGTCGAAGACGCCCAAGTTGGAGACGATCCGGTGGATGTCGTTGTACTTGGATGCACCGGGGCCAGCGGCCTTGGCGCGCGCCGGGCCGACGCCCGACACGATGTCGACGTTCTCGACGAAGACCCGGGGGCCGTGTTTGGGAACCCAATAGGACGTCCGGTTGTTGACC
>JBDSQP010000096.1:0-3397 GCA_039929755.1 Aeromicrobium sp.
TCCCTGAGCATCGCCCAGGGTGACACCGTTACGTGGACCAACATGGACAGCGTTGAGCACGACGTCACGGTGACCAGTGGCCCGACAACGTTCCACTCACCCATGCTGAGCAAGGGAAAGAGCTGGAGCTACACCTTTAGCAAGCCCGGCACCTACTCCTACATCTGCAGCGTCCACCCGGACATGCGTGCCTCGGTCGCTGTCGCGGCCAAGGGGCTGGCGGCGACCAAGGCGCCGCAGGCGGCGGCTGTCGCACCTACGACAGCTCCGCCCAGCGCGACCGTCGATCATCATGACTCCAAGCCCGCGCCGACTGCCGACGCGACAACTGCTCCGGACACCACGTACGTGGCGAGCGCCGCTCTGGACTCTGCTACCACCATGAACCCCCTTCTGGTCGTCATGGGGATATCTGCAGCCGTTGTCGTGTTCTGCCTCCTGCTCATGACCTCGCGCCCGCTCGCGGCGGTTTCCACCGCGGAGGCCGAAAAGCCTGAAGCCGGTCACTGATCGCAACGTAGGAAGGGCGGGCGCCGAAGCGCCCGCCCTTCTGTTTGCCTTGTGAATCAGATGAGGCCGAGTCCCTTGACGGCTTCGCGCTCTTCACCGAGTTCCTGAGTACTGGCGTCGATGCGGGCACGCGAGAAGTCGTTGATGTCGAGGCCCTGGACGATCGACCAGTTGCCGTCCTTGGTGGTGACCGGGAACGAGGAGATAAGTCCCTCCGGAACGCCATACGATCCGTCGGAGGCAACGGCCATCGAGGCCCAGTCGCCTTCGGGCGTTCCCGTGAGCCAGTCGCGGGCCGCGTCGATTGTCGCCGATGCCGCCGAGGCTGCCGAGGAGGCGCCGCGGGCTTCGATGATCGCCGCACCACGCTGCTGCACGATCGGGATGAAGTCGCTCTCGAGCCAGGATTGATCGACGAGTTCCGAAGCGGCCTGGCCGTCGACGGTGGCCTGGAAGATGTCCGGGTACTGAGTGGCCGAGTGGTTGCCCCAGATCGTGAGCTTCTTGATGTCGGTGGTCGACTTGCCGGTCTTGGCCGCCAACTGCGCAAGGGCGCGGTTGTGGTCCAGACGGGTGAGCGCGGTGAAGCGCTCGCGCGGGATGTCGGGGGCATTGGACATCGCGATGAGGGCGTTGGTGTTGGCCGGGTTGCCGGTCACGCCGATGCGGATGTCGTCGGCTGCGTTGTCGTTGAGCGCCTTGCCCTGCGCGGTGAAGATCGCGCCGTTGGCCTCAAGAAGGTCGGCTCGTTCCATGCCCTTGCTGCGGGGACGAGCGCCGACGAGCAGCGCGAGGTTGGCACCGCTGAAGATCGTGGCGGCGTCATCGCCGATCTCCACGCCTGCGAGAGTCGGGAACGCGCAGTCGTCGAGTTCCATGACGACGCCCTCGAGTGCCTTGAGCGCCGGGGTGATTTCGAGAAGTCGCAATTGGACCGGGACGTCGGGGCCGAACAGCGCACCACTGGCGATGCGGAAAAGCAGGCTGTAGCCGATCTGACCGGCGGCGCCGGTGACGGCGACCTTGACGGGTGTTGTGCTCACGTCTAGCTCCTTGAAGCGTTGGGTATGAGTCCGAAACTAGCGCAGCCGCCCCTGGCAAAAGTGGCCGGGGGCGGCTGCGTGCGGTGTATTCGGCGGTTCAGCCGCGGACGGCCTCTTCGATGCGCTTGCCGATCTCGTTGTCGACACTGTTCCAGTACCAGAAGGCCCGCTCGAGCACTTCGCCTGTGACGCCCGCAAGGGCGCCGCTGACGGTCGAGACGAACGCATCGCGCTGTTCGTCGTTCCAGACTTCGCGGACGAGGGTGCCGGCCTGGCCGAAGTCGTCGTCCTCGGCGTGGAGGCGATAGGCGCTGCGAACCATGTCCGAATCGGTCTCCCAGCCGTCTTCTACCGGCCCGGTCTCGTCGGACCAGCCGCGACCGCCGCTATTGGGCGCGTAAACGGGCTTTGCACCCGAATGGTCGAACGCCATGTGGCCGTCGAATTGGTAGGTGTTGACCTCGACGCTCGGCTTGGGACGGTTGACCGGCAACTGGTGGAAGTTGGTGCCGATGCGATTGCGCTGGGCGTCGGCGTACGCAAATGCGCGGCCGAGCAACATCTTGTCAGGTGAGAGTCCGATGCCGGGAACCGTGTTGCCGGGAGAGAACGCGGCCTGCTCGATCTGGGCGAAGAAGTTCTCCGGATTGCGGTTGAGGGTGAATTTGCCGACCGGGATGAGGGGGTAATCCGAGTGCGGCCACACCTTGGTCAGGTCGAAGGGATTGAAGCGGTAGTTCTCGGCCTCGGCATATGGCATGACCTGGACCGACAGTTTCCAACTGGGGAACTCGCCGCGCTCGATGGCCTCGAAGAGGTCCTGGCGGTGGAAGTCGGCATTGTCGCCGGCGACCGTCGCGGCCTCGCCGTTGCTGAAGAACTCCATGCCCTGCTCGGTGTGGAAGTGGTACTTGACCCAGAACTTCTCGCCAGCCTCATTGATCCACATGTATGTGTGCGAGCCGTAGCCATTCATGTTGCGCCACGTCTTGGGGAGTCCGCGTTCGCCCATGAGATAGGTGACCTGGTGCGCCGACTCGGGGTTGAGAGTCCAGAAATCCCACTGCATCTGGCCCGAGCGCAGGCCCGAATCGGGGAGACGCTTCTGGCTGCGGATGAAGTGGGGGAACTTCATCGGATCGCGCAGGAAGAAAACAGGGGTGTTGTTGCCGACGAGGTCGTAGTTGCCCTCGTCGGTGTAGAACTTCATCGAGTAGCCGCGGACATCGCGCCATGTGTCGGGGCTGCCCTGCTCGCCGGCGACTGTCGAGAAACGGAGCAGCATGTCGGTGTTGGCGCCGGGCTGGAACAGCGAAGCTTTCGTGAATGCGGAGACGTCTTCGGTGACTTCGAGGACTCCGAACGCGCCGGCGCCCTTGGCGTGCGGGCTGCGCTCCGGGACGCGCTCACGGTTGAAGTGGGCCAACTGCTCGACGAGGTGGGTGTCATGGAGCAGGATCGGCCCGTTCGAACCGACGCTCAGGCTGTTGCGATCCGAAGCAGCCGTGGCTCCCGAGCCCGTGGTTGAGCCGCCATTCGGATTGGCGTTGGCAGTGTCTGACATGTCATTCCCCTTCGATTGATAGTTGTTCGGCCGACTGACAGGCGGGGCAGGTGCCCCAGAACGTCACTTCGGCCAGGTTTACGGAAAATCCGTGCGAATTCGAGGGCTCGAGGCAGGGCGCTTCGCCGACCGCGCATTCGACGTCAACGACGGCGTTGCACGAGTTGCACACGAGGTGGTGGTGGTTGTCGCCGACACGGCGCTCATACAGGGCCGACGATCCAGCGGGCTCTATCCGGCGGATGATTCCGGCTTCGGTGAAGGCGCCGAGGACCCCGTA
>JBDSQP010000097.1:0-5916 GCA_039929755.1 Aeromicrobium sp.
GTCGAGGTTCGGGTGCCGGCTCGATTGCCGCGTATGCGCTCCGGATCACCGACCTGTGCCCCCTGACTCACGGACTGATCTTCGAACGCTTTCTCAACCCCGAACGTCCGTCAATGCCCGACTTCGATATCGACTTCGACGAGCGTCGTCGCGGTGAGGTCATTCAGTACGTCAGCGACAAATACGGCAAGGAGCGCGTCGCCCAGATTGCCACCTTCGGTCGGATCAAGTCCAAGCAAGCCGTCAAGGATGCGAGCCGTGTGCTCGACTACCCCTTCGCGATGGGCGATCGCATCACCAAGGTTCTTCCGCCGGACATCATGGGCAAGGGTGTGCCACTGTCCGATCTGTTCAACAAGGATCACAAACGCTATGGCGACGCGGCCGAGTTCCGGGCATTGCACGACAACGACCCCGAAGTCCGCAAGGTCTATGAGACGGCCAAGGGTCTTGAGGGCCAGATTCGTCAGACGGGTGTTCACGCGGCCGGTGTGATCATGTCCAGCGATCCTCTGATCGACATCGTTCCGATCATGAGGCGCGAACAAGACGGCGCGATCATCACCCAGTTCGACTACCCGATGTGTGAAGCGCTCGGACTGGTCAAGATGGACTTCCTGGGCCTGCGCAACCTCACGGTCCTCGACGACGCCCTCATCAACATCAAGGCCAACCGCGGCATCGAGATCGTCCTCGAAGACCTGACGTTCGATGACCCGACGACATACGAACTCCTGTCCCGGGGCGACACCCTCGGTGTCTTCCAGCTCGACGGTGGACCCATGCGAGCCTTGCTGCGCAGCATGCGCCCAGACAAGTTCCAGGACATTTCGGCCGTAGGCGCGCTCTACCGCCCCGGCCCGATGGGTGCCGACTCGCACAACAAGTACGCGCGCCGCAAGAACGGACGGGAGCCGATCGACCCGATCCACAAAGAGCTCGAGAAGCCGCTCGAATTCGTCCTCGGCGAAACATACGGCCTGATCGTCTATCAAGAGCAAGTCATGGAGATCGCCCAGGTCCTGGCCGGGTTCTCGCTCGGTCAGGCCGACAACTTGCGCCGCGCCATGGGCAAAAAGAAGAAGTCCGAGCTCGACAAGCAATACTCTGGTTTCGAAGCCGGTATGCGCGAGCGCGGCTATTCACTTGCCGCGGTCAAGACCCTGTGGGACATCCTGCTCCCGTTCTCGGACTACGCCTTCAACAAGGCCCATTCGGCGGCCTACGGTGTTATCTCCTACTGGACGGCTTTCCTCAAGGCCAACTTCCCGGCCGAGTACATGGCAGCGCTCCTGACCAGCACTCGCGGCGACAAGGACAAGTCGGCGATCTACCTCAACGAATGCCGCCGCATGGGCATCACGGTGCTTCCGCCTGATGTCAACGAGTCGGTTTCGAACTTCGCCTCGGTCGGCACCGACATCCGCTTCGGCCTCGGCGCCATCCGCAATGTCGGCGAGCATGTCGTCGCCGAGATCATCCGGGCACGCGAGGACAAAGGTGCGTTCAGCGGATTCACCGATTTCCTCGACAAGGTTCCTGCTGGGGTCTGCAACAAGCGGCTCGTCGATTCACTCATCAAGGCAGGCGCGTTCGATTCGCTCGGTCATCACCGCCGTGCCCTAACGACGATCGCCGAAGATGCGGTCGACCAGTACGGCGTCCTCAAGAAGGGATCAGAACATCAGGATTCGTTGTTCGGCGGCACCGAGGACGAATATGCGGGTGTCACGATCACAGTGCCGGACATCCCCGAATGGGAGAAGACGCAGCTCCTCGCCTTCGAGCGGGACATGCTCGGCCTGTATGTCTCTGACCACCCCTTGTTCGGTCTCGAACATGTGTTGCGGGCGAGCAGCGACTGCACGATCGGCGAACTCCTGACCGATACCGAACGCGATGACGGCAGCACCGTTCGACTCTGTGGACTGGTGACCGGTGTTCAACGCAGGCTCACCAAGAAGGGCGACACCTGGGCTTCGATCACAGTCGAGGACCTTGAAGGTTCTGCCGAAATCATGGTTTTCCCGGCGGCATACCAACTCGCAGGGCCATCGCTCATGCCCGACACCGTCGTCGTCGTCAAAGCGCGCATTCGCCGGACGGATGAAGGCATCGACCTTCATGCCACCGAAGTGACGTTGCCCAATGTCAATGCGGGTGGCGTCGAGGCCCCGGTGACCGTGAGCCTGCCGGTGTCCCGCTGCACCACAGACACAATCGAACGCTTCAAGCAGGTTCTGGGTGTGCATCCCGGCGTTGCGGAGGTTCATTTGCGGCTGATTGGACCCACTTCCACCAAGGTCATGCGTCTCGACAATTCCTTGAGAGTGACTCCTTCGTCAGCCTTGATGGCCGATTTGAAGGAGCTCCTCGGACCACGGTGCCTGTCATGAGTGCAGTCATCAAATGGGTCGGCGCCATGCTGATTCTCGGTGCGGCATCCGGGTTGGTTTGGCTATGGCTTGCCGAACCCGCCGAGTACAAGGTCACCCCTCAGGGCGCGATTCTCGACGAGCAGGGTGCGAAGGGTCGATTCGGCGTGATCGTGACCTTCGTCGTGATTGGCATGATCGCTGCGCTCCTCTGGGGACTGCTGGCGGGTATGCAACTCAGCGACCGGGGCTGGGTGATGGTTCCTGTTTTTGCCCTGGCATCTGCGGCTGCCGGCCTGATCGCCTGGCGAGTAGGAGTCGTTCTCGGACCGCCCGATCCGGCAACAGTCAGGGACACCACGATCGGGCACAAGATTCCCCAACGGTTGGCCATCGACACAGCCTCACCGTTCCTGGTCTGGCCAATTTTCGCGCTCATGGGCCTGTTTATAGCTGCCTACTCAACGGGCGATCGCGGCGACAAGGGCGCTCGTCACCGCGATGAGGTCCTCGGGGGTTAGTTCCAGGTCGAGTCCGCGGCGACCGCCCGACACATACACAGTCGGCCAGAGTTCAACGGTTTCATCGATGACTGTGCGGTGTGGCTTCTTCTGTCCGATCGGTGCGATCCCGCCCAGCACGTAGCCCGTGGACCGTTGCGCGATCACTGGATCGGCCAGATGGGCGCGCTTCCCGCCGATGGCCGCAGCCAGCGCCTTGAGGTCAACCGACGTCGTCACCGGCACGATCGCGACTACGAGCTCATCGTCGACCTCGACCATCAGCGTCTTGAACACCAGGTCGGCGTCGAGCCCGAGCGCCTCGGCGGCCTCCAGTCCAAATGACTCGGCCCGCGGATCGTGGACATACGTATGCGTGGTGAAGGCGATGCCTTCACGATGTAGGTGAGCCGTTGCGGGGGTCGAGTCGGCGGCGGAGTTCTTGGTCACGAATCCATTAAAGGGCTTGCGCGCCGTGGGGGACAGTGCGTTCGACAAGAGCATCACTCCGTAGAATGAAGCGCGTGATCCGACGCCTAGACCTCCGCCGTTCTTTTGAGGACGTTGCCGTTGCCGATTACGCGAGCGCCGTGCCTCGAGCCGACTTCGATGTGGCGCACGCGGTCGAGATCATCCGGCCCATTTGTGAGGACGTCCGTGAGCGTGGCGAGGAAGCCGTTCTCGACGCCGGCGAACGCTTTGACGGAATTCGTCCGGAGGGTCTTGCCGTCGCGGACGAGATCCTCGACGGAGCACTTCGAAACCTGGACCCCGAAGTGCGCGCGGGCCTCGAGGAGTCAATTGCCCGACTGCGCGTGACCTGCGAAAACGAACTCGAATCCACTCTCATAAGCGATGTCGCGGTTGGCGCCCGCGTTGAACGCAGAATCGTGCCGATGGAACGTGTCGGCCTGTACGTCCCGGGCGGACTGGCGCCGCTCGTCAGCACCGTGATCATGAATGCGGTGCCGGCGCAGGTCGCCGGAGTGCCGTCGATCGCCTTGGCGAGTCCGCCGCAAAAAGAATTCGGTGGGCTGCCGCACCCGACGATTCTTGCTGCCTGCGCGCTGTTGGGCATCGACGAGGTCTACGCCGCGGGCGGCGCACAGGCGCTCGCGATGTTCGCCTACGGCGCCGGCCCGTGCCGACCGGTCAACCTCATCACCGGTCCGGGAAACATCTATGTCGCCGCGGCCAAGCGATACCTGCAGGGCACCGTGAGCATCGACGCCGAAGCCGGTCCGACCGAGATCGCCATCATTGCCGATGACTCAGCCGATGCGGCCTTCCTTGCTGCCGATCTGATCAGCCAGGCCGAGCACGATCCTCTGGCGGCGAGCGTGCTGATAACCGACAGCGAAGATCTCGCCGCTGCCGTTGACGTCGAGCTCGAAAGACAAGTGCCGTTGGCCAAGCACCAAGAGCGCATACGCAAGGCGTTGACCGGCGAACAGTCGGCAACAGTGATCGTCCGAGACCTTGATCAGGCTGTCGATGTTGCCAACGCCTACGCCGCCGAACACCTCGAGATCCAGACCAGCGACGCCTCGGCTCTGTCGAAGCGGATCATCAATGCCGGCGCGATCTTTGTTGGTTCACACACGCCCGTTTCGCTCGGCGACTATTGCGCCGGGTCCAACCATGTGTTGCCTACCGCGGGCTGTGCCTGCCACTCGTCGGGGCTGTCAGTCCGGGCCTTTTGCAAGAACATGCACGTCGTTACCTATAGCGAAGCGGCACTGCGCGAAGTTGCCGGACACGTCGTGACCCTTGCCGAAGCCGAGGACCTGCCATCGCATGGCGCGGCGATATCGGTGCGAGTCGAACGGCCCGAAACCGATGGGCAGAGTCTCTGATGCCGCTGCCCGAATGGGTCCCGATCCGAGAAGAGCTCAGGGACTTTGAGCCATATGGCGCGCCGCAAATGACCGATGTCATCTGCCTTAACGTCAACGAGAACCCCTACCCGCCGAGTGCCGTCGTGGCCGCCGACATCGCAGAGTCGGTGCGTGAAGCTGCGACCGGCCTCAACCGCTATCCGGATCGCGAAGCGACCGAACTTCGCACGGCGCTTGCCGATTACCTCGGCCACGGACTGACCTGCGATCAGGTGTGGGCGGCCAACGGTTCCAATGAGGTCATGCTGCAGGTCCTGCAGGCCTTCGGGGGTCCGGGCCGTGCCGCGCTTTCCTTCGCTCCCACGTATTCGATGTACCCCGAATACGCTCGCGACACGAACACCGATTGGGTCGAAGGCCAGCGTGACGAGGATTTCACGGTCGATGTCGATCGTGCAGTCTCGCTCATCAATGCTGTGCAGCCGGATGTCGTTTTCCTGACCTCGCCCAACAACCCGACCGGCACAGCGATGCCATTCGACACGATCCGTGCTGTTCTCGCGGCATCGCCGGGAGTGGTCGTCGTGGACGAGGCCTATGCGGAGTTCCGTCGGGCGGGCACCCCGAGCGCACTTGAATTGTTGATGGACAACCCGCGCTTGCTGGTCACACGGACCATGAGCAAGGCGTTCGCGCTCGCCGGCGGCCGTTTGGGCTATGTTGCCGCAGACAAGGCAATCATCGACGCCTTGCGCATCGTCCGGTTGCCTTATCACCTGTCCGCGGTGACCCAAGCTGTCGCGCTCGCCGCGTTGCGTCATAGCGATGAACTTCTTGCCAAGGTCGACGAACTCAGGGCCACCCGTGATTCCCTCGTTTGCTGGTTCGAAGCGCAGGGAATCGAGTCTGCGGAGACTGACGCGAACTTCGTACTTTTCGGCCAATTCTCCGATCGACACGCCATTTGGCAGGGCCTGGTCGACCGCGGGGTCCTGATCCGGGAGACTGGACCTGAAGGATGGTTGCGCGTGTCAGTCGGCACGCCTTCCGATATGCAAGCTTTTTACCGGGCGTTACAGGAGGTGCTGGGCAGTTGACACGTACCGCACGCATCGAACGCAAGACGTCCGAGTCGCTTGTCGTCGTCGAGATCGATCTCGACGGGACCGGCACTCACGACATCAGCACGGGTGTGGGCTTCTA
>JBDSQP010000098.1:0-7219 GCA_039929755.1 Aeromicrobium sp.
AGTACGGGATCGGCGACAACCGCGCTCGACGAGTGGGCCGAACCCAGGTCACCATTCTTGGAGCGCCCCTGTTTCCTGGCGCCATTGCCGCCATGACAGCACGCGTCAAGGTTGCCGGCGGAAACATCGATCGCATCCTCCGGCTGGCCCGCTATCCCGTCACGGCGATCAAGATGGAGATCTCCGGCGCAGAACCCGAAGTCCTCCAGGTCGTCCTTGCCGCGGAGGCCGCATTGCAGGGCATCGACGTTGCGGTCCAGGAACACGGCATCCAACGCCACGCCCAGCGACTTGTCGTCATGGACGTTGATTCGACCCTCATACAGGGTGAAGTGATCGAAATGATTGCAGCGCGGGCCGGCTGCGAAGAACAGGTTGCCTCCGTAACAGCCGCTGCGATGCGGGGCGAGCTCGACTTCGGCGCCTCGTTGCAGTCACGAGTGGCACTTCTGGAAGGCGTCGACGCAACGGCACTCAATGAGATCTACGCCTCGCTCCTCTACACACCGGGCGCGCGCACCATGATTCGTACGCTCAAGCGGCTCGGCTACAAGTTTGCCCTCGTCAGCGGCGGTTTCACTCAGATCATCGAACAGATCGCCGCCGCTCTCGAGATCGACTACTTCGCCGCCAATGAACTCGAGGTCGTCGACGGCAAGTTGACCGGCAAGATCGTCGGGCCCATCGTCGACCGAGCGGGTAAGGCCGATGCGCTGAAACGATTTGCGTCAGAGGCCGGCATCTCGGTCAAGAACACCGTCGCCATCGGCGATGGTGCCAATGACCTCGACATGCTGGCCGCCGCAGGGTTGGGAATCGCCTTCAACGCCAAGCCTGTCGTGCGCGACAAGGCCCACACGTCACTCAACGTGCCGTACCTCGACGCGATCGTCTATTTGCTCGGCATCTCGCGCGAAGAAGTCGAAGCCGCCGACGCGGCCGACTAGTGGTTATTCGTCGTCTTCGAGACGGAAACCGATCTTCATCGTCACTTGGTAGTGCGAGATATCGGTGTCCGTGATCTGTCCCCGGACGCCGGTCACTTCGAACCAATCGAGATGGCGGAGGGTCTCGCCGGCCCGTTTGACGCCGTTCTGAACGGCGTCGTTGATGCTCTCTGTGGAAGTGCCGACAATTTCGCTGATGCGGTAAGTGCGATTGCTCATGTGCTCATCATGTCCGATCGCCAGAAGCGCGTAACCTTGGCGGTATGGAAGAGAAGCCGATCCGGCGGGAGCAGCAGGTCTTCAGCATCACCACGGCCTCGACCTCACAGACCGAGGAGATCGGCAGAAGGCAGAAGCGGTATGCGATTTCGATGGGCATACGCACGATCTGTTTCCTGCTCGCCGTCGCCTTCTGGTCTCACATTCTCTGGCTAGCCGTTGTGTTCATTGTCGGAGCACTGTTCCTGCCCTATACGTCAGTGATCCTCGCCAACGCGGGTGTCAGACGTAAAGGCAGTGGCCCGAGCCCTTTCCTTCCTGACTCTCGCCCGGCCCTCCCCAGCACTGAACCAATCGATGATCGGAACCATGACTGACGAGCTCACCTGTTCGGCCCGCGGTTGCTCAAACTCTGCCGAGTTCGAACTGGTTTGGAACAACCCCAAGGTCCACACGCCCGATCGCCGCAAGATATGGCTCGCTTGCGCCGATCACGAAGAAACCCTTCGTGCCTTCCTGAGCGCTCGCGGCTTCTGGCAAGAGACCTTGCCGATCGCCAGCGACGCGTTCTGACTGCTTGTTCAGCCGCCTATTGCAGACATCGGCCTGGTCGGCTGGAGGAACGACGGGTCGTTGATCCCGTGGCCCGGCAACTTAGCCCACATCGCTGTACGCCAGCGCGCGGCAATCTCATGGTCATCGGCACCCGTCCGCATCGCCGTACGGAGATCGGACTCATCGCGAGCAAACAGACAATTGCGGATCTGACCATCGGCCGTGAGACGGACACGATTGCAATCGCCACAGAATGGGCGCGTCACCGAGCCGATGATGCCGACCGTATGCGGACCACCATCGACCAGGAACTTCTCGGCCGGTGCCGATCCGCGACCGTCCATCGGGGTAAGTCCGAACGACTCCCCCAGCAACGTGAGGGTCTCATCGGCGGTCACCATCTGCTCGCGATTCCAGTTGTGCTGGGCGTCGAGTGGCATCTGCTCGATGAAGCGAAGTTCGTAGTCGTGCTCCATGCACCAACGCAGGAGCTCGGGCGCATCGCCGTCATTGACTCCGCGCAACAGAACGGCGTTGATCTTGACCGGCTTGAGCCCGGCGTCGCGCGCCGCGGCCAGGCCTTCGATGACGTCCGCAAGACGATCACGGCGGGTGATCTTGGCAAAGGACTCGCGATTGATTGTGTCGAGGCTGATGTTGACCCGGTCAAGTCCGGCCTCGGCGAGCGCTTTGGCCATGACCTTGAGGCCAAGGCCGTTCGATGTCATGGCCGTACGTGGACGAGCAGGCAATGCCTTGGTTTCGGCGACAATTTTGGGAAGGCTGCGGCGCAAAAGGGGCTCGCCACCGGTGAATCGCACATCGCGGACGCCGAGGTGCTCGACGCCGATCGTGATGAGCCGGATGAGCTCCTCGTCGGTGAGCGTCTCGTCCGACGGCAACCAGTCGAGGCCCTCGGCCGGCATGCAGTATTCACAACGCAAATTGCAGCGATCGGTCAGCGAGACGCGTAAGTCAGTGGCAACACGACCGTGCTGGTCAATGAGGCCTTGCTGGGCGCGGTCCAGCTGCGTCGCATCCATAGGGCAATCCTAAGCGCTGTCGGCAACCCTGCAACATCTGGCAACCAGTGGCCGACTAACGTCATGGTGTGTTTCGCTTCCTCCTGAGTCGCCGTTGGGTCGGATTCGCGATCTTCGTCATCGTTCTGGCGGCGGGCTCTTACAGGCTCGGGTTTTGGCAATGGCACCGTCTCGAGGGCCGCCTCGACGAAAACAAGGTGATCACCAAGCACTTCAAGGCAGCCCCGGTTGATTTGGACTCCGTGCTGACACTTGGCAAGCCCCAGACCGACTTGCAGCAATGGACCCGCATCCGCGCGACCGGCAGCTATGACGTGTCGCACCAGGTCACGGTTCGCTTTTCGACCAGGGACGGCGCCCCGGGTGCCGATGTCGTCACGCCGCTCGTGCTGCCATCAGGCGCCGCAATGCTGGTTGACCGAGGCTGGATCGCTACGACCAACAACTCCATGGCACCGAGCAACGTGCCTGCTCCCCCATCGGGAACGGTGACAATCACCGGTTGGCTCCGAGCCAACAACGGCGACCGACATCGGGCCAACATTCCGTCCGACCATCAAATACGTGCCATCTCGAGTGCCGGCATGAAGTCATTCGTTCCTTACAAGCTCTACGACGGGTACCTCAACCTGCGAAGTGAGTCTCCTGCTCCTTCGACGCCGCTGTCCGCAGAACCAAAACCTGAACTCGGTCAGGGACCGCATCTGTTCTATGCGCTGCAATGGTGGTTCTTTGCCATTCTCGCGACGTTCGGATGGTTCTACTTCGCCTGGGTCGAAGAGCGGGAACGTCGCAAGCAGGTCGCGCTGGCCAACCACCGCAACCTGAAAGCCTCACCGGGCTAGCGCCCGAGTGACTTGAGCATTGCTGTGAACCGGCCGCGCTGGAATCTACGTTCGCGCGCCACCTGATCCGCATATGACCGCTCCGACGTACCGGTCAGCAGGTCCTTGAGCGCGATCACAGCACCGTGCTGAGGGACCAGCAGGGCTGCGACGAGATCGGCGACCGTGTCGTCCAGTTCGGCTCGCGGAACGCTTGTGAGGGCAAGCCCGACGGCCTGAGCCTCGAGACCGCCGACGATACGACTTGTCGCGCACATCTCGAGGGCACGCTGGTAGCCGACGGCCTCGAGCAGCGGCTTCGTGCCACCGAGGTCCGGGACGAGAGTGAGTGCCGTTTCCTTCATGTTGAACTTCACGTCGTCGGCGACGATCCGAATGTCGCACGCAAGTGCGAGCTGGAACCCGGCGCCGATCGCGTGGCCCTGAACCGCTGCGATCGAGATGAACTGCGGATTGCTCCACCAAGTGAAGCCCGCCTGATATTCGGCGATCTGGGCATCGAAGCCGGCGTCGTCCAGTGCTGCCGTCTCGAGAAACGTGGGCTCGCCCTCGATGCCATCGGGGGTGAGCATGCGGCGGTCGAGACCGGCGGAGAACGACTCACCGGCGCCCTTGAGCACTATCACCCGAACCGAAGGGTCGAGCGTCGCGCCAACATCGGCAAGGGCACGCCACATCGCCGGCGTCTGGGCGTTACGCGCCTCAGGACGGTTGAGCGTAATGGTCAGAAGGGCTTCGTCCCGCTCGACGAGAATGCCAGCAGCTTGGTAGTCAGTCACACAACGAGACTACCGGCCGTCATCCTCACGATTTGGTACACCAGCAACCCATAGCGCGTTGCCTTGGGTTGTTGACGTACCAAATCTTGGGGAGAGTCAGGCGAGGCTGACGAGATCGGCGTAGGTGTCGTTCCAGAGGTCCTCATCGCCGTCGGGCAGCAAGAGCACTCGATCGGGTTCCAATGCGAGCACGGCGCCTTCATCGTGAGACACGAGGATTATTGCCCCCTCGTAGTTGCGGATGGCGCCCAACACCTCTTCGCGCGAGGCTGGGTCAAGGTTGTTGGTGGGCTCATCGAGCAACAACACGTTCGCGCTCGAGACGATCAGGCTGGCGAGGGCCAGGCGGGTCTTCTCACCGCCGGAAAGCACGCGCGCCGGCTTCTGGGTGTCGTCACCCTGGAACAGGAACGAGCCGAGCACACTGCGGGCTTCGGTGTCGGTCAGCTGAGGAGCGGCGTCCTGCATGTTCTGCAACACCGTGCGGTCGCCGTCGAGCGTCTCGTGCTCCTGGGCGAAGTAGCCGATCTTGAGCCCGCGGCCCTCGATGATGTCTCCGGTGTCAGGCTTGGCCGTACCGCTGAGGATGCGCAGAAGGGTCGTCTTGCCGGCGCCGTTGAGTCCGAGCACCACAACCCGGCTTCCCTTGTCGATCGCGAGGTCGACATCGGTGAAGATCTCGAGCGATCCGTATGACTTGGACAGACCCTCCGCCATGAGCGGCGTCTTGCCGCACGGGGCCGGCGTGGGGAACTTGATGCGGGCGACCTTGTCGTGGGCGCGCTCGGCGTCGAGGCCAGCGACCATCTTCTCGGCGCGCTTGAGCATGCTCTGGGCAGCCGTGGCCTTGCTGGCCTTGGCGCGCATCCGGTTGGCTTGGTCGGTCAATTTGTCGGCCTTCTTGACCGCGATGGCCCGCTCGCGCTTGCGGCGGTGCTCATCGGTCTCGCGCTGCTGAATGTAGTTCTTCCAGCTCATGTTGTAGATGTCGATCTCGGCGCGGTTGCCGTCGAGGTAGAGGACCTTGTTGACGGTCTCCTCGAGGAGTTCGACGTCGTGGCTGATGATCACGATGCCGCCCTTGAAGCTCTTGAGAAATCCCCGCAGCCATACGACCGAGTCTGCGTCCAGGTGGTTGGTGGGCTCATCGAGCAGCAGGGTGTCGGCGTCGGAGAAGAGGATGCGGGCGAGCTCGATCCGACGACGCTGACCACCGGAAAGGGTCGAGAGCGGTTGACCGAGTACGCGATCGGGCAAGCCGAGGCTCACGGCGATCGTTGCGGCTTCGGACTCGGCCGCATAGCCACCGCCGGCACCGAAATTCGACTCGGCGCGGGTGTAGGCCTTCATGGCTTTTTCAGCTGTTTCGGGATCAGGCGAACCCATGTCGAGCTCGGCCTTGCGCATCGCGGTTAGGGCGGTGTCGAGACCACGTGCACCAAGGATACGGTCTCTGGCGGTGATCGAGAGGTCGCCGGTCTTGGGGTCCTGCGGCAGGTAGCCGATCTTGCCGCTGGAGACGATCGTGCCGGAGGCGGGCTGGCCGTCGCCGGACAACATACGGGTCAGGGTGGTCTTGCCTGCGCCATTGCGGCCGACGAGGCCGACCTTGTCGCCCTTGTCTACACGGAACGAGACATCGGACATCAGGACGCGCGCGCCGAAGCGCAGCTCCACATTGGAGACGGTAAGCATGGGGTTTCTTTCAGTTCAGAAGGCAAAACGGGATGGCGGAGTGCGCACTGTCCTATTCGCGCTGAGAAAACCTCATGCCCCAAGCGTACCGGGGATTTCGGGCCGGTTTGACACACCGAGCGGTATGAGCGGGGTGTCTCCAGTCACAAGCCCTGAGTTCAGCCGACGTTGAAGCCGAGCGCCCGCAGCATTTCGCGGCCGTCGTCGGTGATCTTGTCCGGACCCCACGGCGGCATCCACACCCAGTTGATGCGGAACTCGTTGACCAGACCCTCGAGTGCGGCGCGAGTCTGATCTTCGATGACATCGGTCAACGGGCAGGCCGCTGAGGTCAGGGTCATCGACAGGACAGTGTTGCTGTGCTCGTCGACGTCGACGCCATAGACGAGACCGAGGTCAACGACGTTGATGCCAAGCTCGGGGTCGACGACGTCCTTCATCGCTTCCATGACGTCAGCTTCACTGGTCGCCTTGGGAGTGCCAAGGTCGACGTCAGGCAGATCTGTCTGTTCAGTCTGTTCGGTCATGAGTTCTCCTTTTGCTCCACGCTGGCTTGTGCGACAGCGTCTTTCCAGGCCATCCATGAAAGCAGCGCGCATTTGACGCGGGCGGGGAATTTGGCGACTCCCGCGAAGGCGATGCCATCTTCGAGGGTGTCTTCGTTGGGTTCGACGTGACCGCGACCGGTCATGAGTTCGCTGAACTCGGCGTGCAATTGCATGCCCTCCTGGACGGTCTTGCCCAGTAGGAGGTCGTTGAGCACGGAGGCCGAGGCCTGGCTGATCGAGCAGCCCTCGGCGGCATACGAGATGTCGGCGACCGTGTCACCTTCGAGGTGGACGCGCATGGTGATCTCGTCACCGCATGTTGGGTTGACGTGGTGAACTTCGGACTCGAAGGGCTCGCGAAGACCGGCACCGTGAGGGTGCTTGTAGTGATCCAGGATTATTTCCTGGTAGAGCGAGGTGAGATCCATAGCAGTCCTAGACCTTGAAAAACTTCTTCGTGTAGTTCAACGCTTCGACGAGCACATCAATTTCCTCTTGAGCGGTATAGAGGTAGAAAGATGCGCGCGTCGTCGCCTGAACGCCGAAACGCAGATGCGCAGGCTTGGCACAGTGGTGACCCGCACGCAC
>JBDSQP010000099.1:0-2099 GCA_039929755.1 Aeromicrobium sp.
TGCCGTCATCCGATGAGCCTCACCGACGAACTCCTCGCCCTTGCTCGTACGGTCGGTCGCGAAGCCTCTGCGTATGTCGCGGGTGCCAGACCGACTGGCCGCGTCGACGTGGCGTCGACGAAATCCAGCCCGACCGATGTAGTGACAGCCATTGACGAGGCATGTGAGCGCCTTATACGTAGCCTGGTTCTGGGCTCAAGACCTGATGACAGTTTTCAGGGTGAGGAAGGTGATGACATCGCCGGAACTTCGGGTGTCGAGTGGATCGTCGATCCCATCGACGGCACCGTCAATTTCGTCTACGGCATTCCTGCCTATGCGATCTCGATCGCGGCAGCGGTCGACGGTCGGGTCGAGGTCGGTTGTGTCATCAACATCGCCAGCGGCGAGGAGTTCACTGCCGTGCGCGACCAGGGCTCGTTCCTGCATACGGCCGCCGGAACGGCCCGTCTGGTGGCGCCCGAAGTCGAACGCCTTGATCAGGCGCTCGTTTCAACGGGCTTCAGCTACGTGCCGTCCACACGTGCTGTCCAGGCTAGGGCGGTCGCGAAAATGCTGCCCCAAGTCCGCGACGTCCGCCGGGTAGGTTCCGCGGCCCTCGACCTTTGTGGGCTTGCCGCGGGCCGGGCCGACGCCTACGTCGAGCAGGGACTCAAACCGTGGGACCTGGCGGCTGGGGGCTTGATTGCGAGCGAAGCGGGAATCGTCGTCAGTGGACTGGACGGCATACCCGGGGAGCGACTGGTGATGGCAGCTCACCCCAGTGTTTCCGGGGAATTTTTCGCCCTTGTTCGTGCTTGTGGTTTCTGAATGTGCTTGTCGGCGCAACATATGACACAATCGCGCCGGTTGTAACGCACAGAACAGGAGGGTCCATGGCTACCGACTACGACGCGCCCCGCAAGACTGAGGAAGAACAGTCCGAAGACAGCATCGAAGAACTTAAGGCACGTCGCCACGAGAAGAGCTCGGGCAAGATTGACGAAGACGAAACCGAAGCAGCCGAGTCATTCGAGCTTCCCGGAGCCGATCTTTCGCACGAAGAGCTTGCCGTACAGGTGGTGCCGAAGCAGTTGGACGAATTCACCTGCAGTTCGTGCTTCCTGGTTCATCACCGTAGCCAATTGGCTTCGCAGAAGAACGGCGTTCTCATTTGCCGCGATTGCGACTACTAGGCACTGCACGAATTAAGTTCTGCGAGCCCTTTTCGCTTTTCTGCCGGCCGGCGCCTCCACTGGAGGGTCGGCCGGTTCGCTTTTCCCCGAATTGGCATCCGCTGCCGCTTTGGCCTCGCGCGCTGCGATGGCTTCGGGAGTCTTGAGCGGCTTCATTCCGGGCGGGAGTTTGCCAGTCGACTTGACCCAATAGTCCGATGTCCACCGACGGATCAGGACTTTGCTCAGCTCGACGACGACGCCTGCCAGAACCGCCCAAGTGATCGCCTCTGCTTTGCCGACTTCGGGATGGCGGGTGTTGGTCGGAGGCTTCTTCCCTGTGGCTGCGTGCCAGGCGGCGGACGAGACACGCTGGGCAATCATGCCGGCGACGATCGTCGATGCCCGGTCCATCATTTTCCAGGTGCCCTTGCCGCCGGACTTCTTCTTGGCGGTGTTGGCCACGGCTTCGTCGGCAGCCTTCTTGCGTTTGGTCTTCTTGGACAACGGTCTATTCTCCGATCGGTTCACGGTGATCTTTGCCCGAATGATTGAGTGACGCAACCAGGTCATCAGGATTTCGGCTCGACACGAGCCAGTATGGCGTCGAGTCGCGCGAGTCGTTCACCGAAACGAGTACGCCGGTCCTGACATAGGGTCGCGTGCGTATGAACGTCCGAGCGTCGGCGCCGACCCCCATCGTGTGGCGCAGTTCCTCTGACGAGAGCGCGGTGGCCTCGCCCACGAAGCGGCTTTCGAGCGTGGCCGGTCCGACCAACAGACTTCCTTCGACGACTTCGATCTTTAGTGAGCCGTACTGCCACAAGCCAACGGCAAGCGGCACGGCAGTGACGACTCCCGCTGCGATGGCGATGGTCCAGTTCGAGACGACAAGGAAGACCCAAGCGACGCTGGCGGCGAAGAATATGGCGATCAGCCACCAGC
>JBDSQP010000100.1:0-1841 GCA_039929755.1 Aeromicrobium sp.
CGAGTTCCCTGGCCGTCTGAGCGGCAATGAAGGCACGCCATTCGTCGTCGACATCGGCATCAACAGTGAGTGAGTCAACGAACTGCTCAATGAGGTCCTTCTTGTTGCGCAGAGACGGGCTGGAGTCCACGGCACGATCGATCGCCGCACGAACGTTGGTGTCTTGGCCTGGACCGTTCACGTCAAGGCACTGGCGCACCAGCATGAGCACGTAGTCGACGTTCACTTCGACCTGTTTGATGAGCTCGATCTCGAAGACGATGTCGTCGTTGATTGATTCCTTCTCGGCATCGCTTTCCTGGCGGAACTGAGCGAACAGGTCGAGGTAGATGCTTTGGTAGTCCTGAAATTCTCGGGCGGTGAGGAACTCGCTACCGGTGAATTCGTCGAAGGACACCAGAATGTTCCGCAACCGCAAAATCGTCCCAAGGAGCCGGATGAACGCCTTCTGATTCTCCTCACCGACGATCTGGGACCCCAGGGGGAACAGGGTCATCAGGTCAATCACTTTGGTCCGGTATTCGTCCTGGTACTCCGCATAAGGCGCAAGGATGACGATCCCTTGGGCGTCCTTGTTGCCGAACAGAGCCAGGGCGTCGTTGGTGGCGTCTTCAAGGTCACGGAAGCAGACAATGTTGCCGTAGGTCTTGACGGAGTTCAGGATGCGGTTGGTGCGCGAATAAGCCTGGATGAGGCCGTGCTGGCGAAGGTTCTTGTCGACCCACAACGTGTTCAGGGTCGTGGCGTCGAATCCGGTGAGGAACATGTTGACCACGATCACCATGTCGAGTTCACGGCTCTTCAACCGCAGCGAGAGGTCCTTGTAGTAGTTCTGGAACCGTTCAGCCGAGGTGTCGAAGCTGGTGCCGAACATGTCGTTGTAGTCGGCGATAGCGTCCTCTAGGAAGTCCCGCGAACTAGCATCCAGATCGCCTGTCTCAAACTCTTCTTCGGCAAGTAGCCCGTCACCGAGATCCTCATTGGCCGAATAGCTGAAGATGATCCCGACCTTCAACCGCTGATACGACGGGTCTGTTGCTTCGCGCAGGCGTTGTTCTGCTTCGAAGGTCGAGTAGTACCGCTTCGCGGCATCGATCGAGGCAGCGGCGAAAATCGAGTTAAACCCGAACACCCGCTTCTCACCCAACGCGTAATGCTGCGCACGGCGGGTCTTCTGATCAAAATGATCCAAGACATAGTTGGCGACCTGCCCGACCCGCTGAGGAGCCAACAGCGCCTTCTCAGTATCGATCGCCGACACCTGCTTGTCCTTGACGTCATCGGACGTCCTGACCGTGTTGATGTAGTCAATCCGGAACGGCAACACATTCTTGTCATTGATCGCATCGACGATCGTGTAGGTGTGGAGCTTGTCACCGAACGCCTGCTCGGTCGTGCGCAAAGTCGGTGTGCCACTTGTTCCGGCGTTGTCGGCAAAGATCGGCGTCCCAGTGAAACCGAACAGGTGGTACTTCTTGAACGCCTTGGTGATGGCGGTGTGCATGTCACCGAACTGGCTGCGATGACACTCATCAAAGATCACCACAACATGGCCCGAATAGATCTCATGGCTCTTGTTCTGCGTGACGAACAGGGCTAGCTTCTGGATCGTCGTGATGATGATCCGGGCATCCGGTGACTCGAGCTGCTTCTTCAAGACACTGGTTGACGCGTTGGAGTTCGCTGCACCCTTCTCGAACCGCTCGTACTCTCGCATCGTCTGGTAGTCCAGATCCTTGCGGTCAACGACGAACAGCACCTTGTCGACATCCGGCAGCTTGCTTGCCAGCTGGGCAGCCTTGAAGCTCGTCAGTGTCTTGCCAGAGCCGGTGGTGTGCCAC
>JBDSQP010000101.1:0-10381 GCA_039929755.1 Aeromicrobium sp.
ACCCAACGGACCCATCGAACGCCTCCTCGCCGACGATGGCGCATTGTTCCGACTTCTGGAAAACGGTGGACCCCTGGACCGACTCATGGAACATGACGGTGCCCTCGATCGCATCACTGCGGCGGGAGGTCTGCTCGACCAACTTCTCGAGGATGAAGGCATCCTCGAAAAACTCCTTCAGCCAGGCGGCACACTCGATCAGCTCGTCGCGATGGGCGGCGTTTTCGAATCCCTCGTGCCGAAGTTGGAATCCCTCGGCAACGCAATTCCCGTGCTCAACACAGCGGTCGGCGCCCTCAACATGGCTGTCGAACCGCTCGGAGCCCTGGCCGGTCGCCTTCCGGGAGGCCGCCGGCGCGTGATCCCGGCACAACCGGTCGACGTAACTGCTAACGACTAGTCCCGCTATGACAGACAACAAGGGAATTGTCGTTGTAGGTGCCGGACTCGCTGCCGCCAAGGCCGTCGAGATGTTGCGCGAACGGGGCTTCGAAGGATCCATCGCGCTCATCGGCGATGAGGCCGAGCGGCCGTACGAGCGTCCGGCGTTGTCCAAGGACTACCTCCAGGGCAAATCGACCTCGGACGACCTGTTCGTCCATCCGGTCAACTGGTACGCCGAGAACAGGGTCGACACGCATTTTGGGGACGCCGCAGTCTCAATCGACCGCGATGCGCGCAGCGTCTCGCTCGCTTCGGGCGAATCCATCCACTACGACCAGTTGCTTCTCGCGACCGGTTCGCGACCGAACACCCTTCGGGTCCCAGGCTCAGATCTCGGCGGTGTGTTCACCCTCCGGCGTATGGCCGACAGCGACCAGATTCGCGCGGGCTTTGCGACTGCAAAGAAGGTCGTCATCATTGGTGCCGGCTGGATTGGGTTGGAAACCGCTGCTGCCGCGCGTGCCGCGGGTCTCGACGTCACTGTCCTCGAAGACGCGGCGTTGCCATTGCAGCGCGTGTTGGGTGATGAGCTCGCCACCTACTTCGCCGAGCTGCACCGCAAGAACGGTGTCGACCTCCGGACGTCCGTTTCGGTGTCGTCTCTCGAGGGCAGCCACGGCGCCGTGTCATCGGTTCGCGTCGGTGACGAGTCGATTCCGGCAGACATGGTCATCGTCGGGGTCGGCATCTCGCCCAATTCGGAACTTGCTTCCGAGGCTGGGGTGGCTGTCGACAACGGCATCACAGTCGACGATCGTTTGCGCTCCTCGGACCCGACGATCTTCGCCGCCGGTGACGTGGCCAACGCTCACAACGATGCGCTGGATGCCGGCATTCGGGTCGAGCACTGGGACAACGCCATACGGCAGGGCCAGCTTGCGGCGAGGTCGATGCTCGGCGAGGACGTTTCCTATGACTGGCAGCCATACTTCTACACAGATCAGTTCGACCTCGGCATGGAATACGTGGGCTACGCCTCGGCCACGGATGACATCGTCATACGTGGGGACATGGACTCGGGCGAATTCATCGCGTTCTGGTTGAATGACGGAGTCCTCAAGGCCGGTATGAACGTCAATACGTGGGACGTCAGCGATGACATACGCGCACTGATCGGCACGCCGATCGATCCGGCCCGGTTGGCAGACCCCGCGATTGCACTTACGGACTTGCCCTGAATTCCACCGCCCAGAGTGAGGCGAGCAAGCCCCGATAGACTTTGCCAGTGACCGAAGCCACCCGCGCCGTCAAGCCGAGACTCGACACTGTCGAGTACGCCGCCACCACTTCCGACCGCGAACAGCCCTGGGCTGAGCTCGGACTCAAAGAAGACGAGTACTCGCAAATACGCGAGATCCTCGGCCGCCGTCCGACCGGCGCCGAACTTGCGATGTATTCGGTCATGTGGAGCGAGCACTGCTCCTACAAGTCGTCCAAGGTGCACCTCAAGAAGTTCGGCGACCTCCCTCAGAAGACGCCCCTTGGCAAGACTCTCGCCGGCATCGGCGAGAACGCCGGCGTCATCGACATCGGTCAGGGCTACGCGGTCACCTTCAAGGTCGAATCGCACAACCACCCCAGCTACGTCGAGCCCTACCAGGGTGCCGCGACCGGTGTCGGCGGCATCGTCCGCGACATCCTCGCGATGGGTGCCCGACCGATCGCCATCATGGATCCGCTCCGCTTCGGCCCGCTTGATGCCGAAGACACCAAACGCGTGATGCCGGGCATCGTGGCCGGCGTCGGTGGCTATGGCAACATGCTCGGCCTGCCCAACATCGGCGGCGAAGTCGTCTTCGACGAGTCCTACCTGGGCAATCCTCTGGTCAACGCGCTCTGTGTGGGCGTCCTGAGGCACGAAGACCTTCACCTCGCCCACGCCAGTGGCGTCGGCAACAAGGTCGTTCTCTATGGCGCCCGCACCGGTGGCGACGGGATCGGTGGTGTGTCCGTGCTCGCTTCTGAGACGTTCGACGACGCCAAGCCGTCAAAACGTCCGGCGGTCCAGGTCGGCGACCCGTTCATGGAAAAACTCCTGATCGAGTGCACCCTCGAACTCTTCAAGGACGGCGTCGTGGCCGGCATCCAGGACCTCGGTGGAGCCGGACTGTCCTGCGCCACGAGTGAGCTGGCCAGCGCCGGAGACGGTGGAATGCATGTCGAGCTGGACACCGTGCCGTTGCGCGATTCGACTCTGTCACCTGAAGAAATCCTCATGAGCGAGTCCCAAGAGCGCATGATGGCCGTGGTCAAACCCGAAGACCTCGCAGCGTTCATGGCGATCTGTGACAAGTGGGATGTCGAGGCGGTTGTCGTTGGAGAAGTCACCGACGGCGACCGCCTCCTGATCGACTGGCACGGCGAACGCATCGTGGATGTGCCGCCCCGTTCGGTCGCCCATGACGGTCCGACCTACAACCGCCCGTATGCCCGTCCGACGTGGCAGGACGCCCTGCAGGCCGACGGTGCCGAAAAGCTCGAACGTCCCGCGACCGGCAAGGCGTTGCGCGAGCAACTCCTCGCGATCGTGGCGTCGCCCAATCAGGCCGACAAGTCCTGGGTCACAGATCAGTACGACCGCTACGTGCAGGGCAACACCGTCCTGGCACAGCCCGAAGACGCCGGCGTTGTGCGCATCGATGACGAGACCAACCTCGGCGTCGCCGTCTCGACCGACTGCAACGGCCGCTTCGCCAAACTCGATCCCTATGCAGGGGCCCAGCTTGCCCTGTCGGAGTCATACCGCAATGTTGCCGTGACGGGCGCTCTTCCCCTGGCGGTGACGGACTGCCTCAACTTCGGCTCACCCGAAGACCCTGATGTCATGTGGCAGTTCGAGCAGGCCACTCACGGCCTCAAGGACGCGTGCGCCGAACTCGGCATACCGGTCACCGGTGGCAACGTCTCGTTCTACAACCAGACCGGCGAGAACCCGATCCTGCCGACACCCGTGGTCGGCGTGCTCGGCGTCATCGACGACGTCACCAAGCGCGTGGGCCAGGGATTAGCCCGCAGCGGCGATCACGTCATCGTGCTGGGCGCGACTGACGAAGAGTTCTCGGGCTCGACCTGGGCCGATGTCATCCACGGTCACCTCGGCGGAATGCCGCCCGCCGTCGACCTCGCCGCCGAACGCGCTCTCGCCGAACTCATGCTCGACCTGATCAAGGTCGAAATCGTTGAATCAGCCCACGACCTTTCCGACGGTGGCCTGGCCATGGCGCTCGTCGAGGCATCGCTGCGCAATGACATTGGCGTACGCGTCGATCTCGAGTACCCGTTCACTGCGCTCTTCAGCGAGTCCGTTGCCCGGGCGCTCGTCGTCGTTGCTGAAGAGAATCACGAATCCCTGGTCGAGTTGGCAGAGAAGCACGGTGTCGAACTGTCCTCGATCGGTCGTACCGGAGGAGACTTCGTCGAAGTTGGTGACCAGTTCCGCATCCCGCTGACCGAACTCCGCACCGTCTGGACGGCAACCCTTCCGGCGGTCCTGGGTTCCTGAGGCATGGCCCATCAGCTCAAGCCACTGCCGAACGACGAATTCGTTGCGATCTGCGCCCGACTCGATGCGGGCGGGGGCGGTCGCGACGATCTGAAGGCCGCCACCAAACACCTGCTTGCGCTTCTGACACGGAAGGCCCCGGGCAACAGCGTCGAGGTCCGCATACTCCCCTTTGCCGCTGTCCAATGCCTCGCGGGCGCTCGTCATACGCGGGGGACGCCCCCAGCGGTCGTCGAGATGACTGCCGAAACCTGGGTCTCCGTCGCCCGCGGCAGGCTAGCGTGGGGCGACGCAAAGATCAGCGCAAGCGGCGAACGCTCCGATCTGTCGCCGCTCATGCCATTGGTGTGACGCCGGCCCCAACTCCTCAGCAAAGGAACGTTCATGAACCTGGGTGACCTCGCGCGTGGAGCCGCTTCACGAGTGCTCATCGAGTCGAGGTATGCGGCAACACTCGTACGCGCCGCCGGTCCGCAGGTCGTGAGCTCGGTCAATCCGGCGGAGTATGTCAATCTGCTTCGTTCGGTGATCGACTACGGCATCGAGGGCTCGGCCACCGCAGCAGCGAAGGCACTCAATCCTCGAGGAGTCGCCGTCATCGATGACGCGGGTTCCCTGACATTCGATGAGCTGCACCGCAACAGCAGTGCCCTCGCCGCCTCCCTGCACGCTCGCGGTGTGGACGCCGAATCCAGCCTCGGAATCCTGTGCCGCAATCACCGCGAGTTCTTCGAGATCTTCTTCGCCGCCGGCAAATTGGGATGCCGGACGCTTCTGCTCAACACCGACTTCTCCGGACCCCAGCTCGCCGACGTATGCCAGCGCGAAAGCATCACCGTGATCATCGGCGACGAAGAGTTCGCCGAACGCATACAGGGTCTTCCCGCCGAAGTCCTGGTCGTGATGGCCGCTTGTGACACAGCTCCCGATGGCGCCATCGACACGGTCCGGCAGCTGATCGCGAAGGGTGCGGGGAGCAAGCCGCCCAAGCCGAGCCACGCTCAGCGAGTCGTCCTGCTTACGAGTGGAACCACCGGTACGCCCAAGGGAGCGCCGCGCGACATCGACATCTCACTGGCCGCGCCCGGTGGATTTCTGTCGAAGGTCCCCATGCGTGCGGGCCGTTCGGTGCTCATCGCGGCGCCACTGTTCCATGCCTGGGGCCTCGCCACGTCGATGTTGGCGTTCGGCCTCGGCAACACGATCGTCCTCAACCGCAGCTTCGCACCCCAGGGCATCCTGGACTCGCTCGAACGACACAAGGTCGACACCCTCGTCACGTTGCCGATCCTCCTCGCACGACTCATTGCCATCGGCGAGCCCGAGATCAAGTCACGCGATCTCGGAGCCCTTCGGGTCATAGCCCTCTCAGGGTCGGCGCTGTCCGCGGATCTGGCGACCAGAGCCATGGACATCCTCGGCGACATCGCCTACAACATGTACGGCTCGACCGAAGTGGCCTTCGTCGCGATAGCCACGCCTAAGGATCTGCGCGCCGCGCCGGGCACGGTGGGACGGCCGCCATACGGCACATCGATCCGGATCATGGATGCCGACGATCGAGAAGTGCCGGTCGGGACCCCCGGACGGATCTTCGTCCGGAGCACGCTCCAGTTCGGCGGCTACACCGACGGTGCCAACAAGAAAGTCACTGATGGATTCATGTCGACCGGCGACATGGGCCATCTCGACCCCAATGGCCGCCTCTTCGTCGAGGGTCGCGACGACGACATGATCGTCTCGGGCGGGGAGAACGTCTTCCCCGCCGAGATCGAAGAGTTGATTACGGCACATCCCCAGGTGAGCGAAGCGGCAGTCATCGGCATCCCCGACGAGGAGTTCGGCGCGCGACTTCGCGCATACGTGGTCGCCGATGGCCAACTCGATGCCGAAGGTGTGCGCGATTACGTGCGAGCCAATCTCGCGCGCTACAAAGTCCCGCGCGATGTGATCTTCGTCGATGAAATTCCACGCAATCCGGCCGGAAAGATCGTCAAGCGACTTCTCCCCGATCCCGATTAGGCGACTCGCCATCGTTTGACTCGAAAAATGGGTTGATTTCTCAACCAAATTCAGCAAAAGCGGGACCTGACTTGGGGGAACCGTGTTCAATTGCGTCAAGAGGGAACACTTGCCGGCATCGGGAGCGGAAGCTGGCCTGATGGAGAACGACCGATGAATCCTCAACAGGACTATGCCGCGTTGTGGCCCGACCTTTTTCAGAGTCTGCCATTGTCGACCCGCGACACGATCGTCCACGCGCTGCGAACGAGTGCGGAAGATGGCACCCCGCCGGACAGGATCGACGCGGGCATTCTCATCGACTTCGCGACCGGGCGGATCTCGGCACGTGAGTATGGCCAGCGGACTCTCGCCCGGCTGATGGACGTGCCGGAGGAAGTTCCGCCTCCGTCGTCTCCGCCGCCACCGGCGGCTCCATCCGCTCCACCGATGTCCCTGGTTCCCGCGCCCTCACCCGTTTTTGAGTCGTCCCGGCCCGCCGCGGCTCCCGAATCCCCAGCGGCGCAGCCCGCCACTGTTGCTCATGAGATTCCCTCGATGGGGGAGCCGTTGGTTGTCGCGCCGATCCTCGATCACGACGAGGCGGCATTGGCATTCGTACGCGGCGAGGTGACGATTGAGCAGTATCTCCAGAACGCCCGTCGTCTCCGCGGCGACCGATCGGGCATGTAGCCCCGAGCCGAGACGGCTATTTCCCCCGCTTGGATCGGAAGGCGTCGATTCCGTTGTGTTTGATCATTGAACCGGCGGACTTCCACCAGGGCCGTTTAAGGTCCGGCTCAAAGCCGCTGCCGAGCCTCTTCAACTGATCCGCATGCCATTGCAGATCCATGGCACCGTCAAGTGTTTTGAGGTCCGCGACCTTGCCGGCAACTGGCCGCACACCGAATCGGATCTTGTGGGTCGGCAACTCGTCATGAGTTGAGTCGAGGATGACGTTGGCGGCATCGGGTGTCGTTGCGGTCGGCCGACCGATGCCGACGACGTCGCATGCCCCGGTTGCCACCGCGGATTCCATGGCGTGGCGCGTACGGAAGCCTCCGGTCACCGCCAGCGGCACGTCGCCGGCGACTTCGCGAACCGTTTGGGCGTACTCAAGGAAATAGGCTTCGCGGTCGATCGTGCTCTGGGTCTTGCCCTGGCCCATCATTGCCGGTGATTCGTAACTGCCGCCGCTAATCTCGATCAGGTCGACCTCGGCTGCCGCAAGCTTGGCGACGACATCCTTCGACTCTTCCTCGGTGAAACCACCGCGCTGGAAGTCTGCGGAGTTCAATTTGATGCCCACGGCAAAACCGGGAGTGACGCTGGCGCGGATGCGGGCGATGACCTCGAGGGCGAAACGCATTCTGTTTTCCGGCGACCCGCCCCATTCGTCTTGGCGCGTGTTGGACAACGGCGACAGGAACTGTGCGACCAGGTAGCCGTGTGCTGCATGCAGTTGGACGCCGTTGAATCCGGCCGCTTCAGCGACTGTTGCGGTCGTAGCAAACCGGCTAATGATGTCTTCGATCTCTTGACCGCTCAGGGCGCGGGGCTTGCCGGCGCCGGGGACCCTCATCTTGATTGCGCTGGGGGCGACCGGTTGGCTGCGGGCGATCAGTGCATTGGCCTGGCGTCCTGGGTGGTTGATCTGCATCCAGATGGGGGAGCCACCGTCTTGTGAGGACTTTGCCCAACGCGTGAGGCCGGGAAGGTGGCGATCGTCTTCGATCACGACGTTGCCTGGTTCGCCGAGTTGTCGGCGGTCGACCATCACGTTGCCGGTGACGATGAGGCCGTATCCGCCGTTGCTCCACGTGCCATAAAGACGTTCGAGTCGTTCAGATGGTCCCTTGGAGGCGTCGGCGAGAGCCTCGCTGAGGGCGGACTTCATCATTCTGTTGGGGAGGATCTGCCCGCAGGGAAGGGTCAGCGGATCCTGCAGAATCGTGGCGGTCATTTCAGATTCCTTCGGTATGTGAACACCACTACGGTAGAGGATCAACCCTGAGAGCGGGCGGCGAAGGCCCTTTCGGGGAAATCCGTGGTCACCATCCAGCACTGTGGATCCTTCATCCATCGCTTGAGTTCATCCGCCTCGTTGACGGTCCACACCAGCAGCGGGAGCCCTCGACGGCGTGCGTATGAGCGCAGCCACCAACGGGCCCAGAGGCGGTGAGCGACAACGAGGTTGGCGCCTGAACGGCGGAGTCGCCTGCGCGGGAACCACGCCTCGATTCGGTCGCGCAGTTGAAGTCCTTCGCCGCGAACGCTCGATGAGAGTCCGACGAGGAGTCCCGGCGCGTACTTGTGCGACCACTCGCGGATGCCCGGCACGGATTCGTCCTCGGCCGTGGTCACGACGACGTTGTCGTGACCGAGCGCAACCACGATGTCGGTGATGGCGGCGATTTCTCCGCCGGCGAACTTCAGGTCGACATGAGCCTTGGTGCGGCCGCGCAGAGTTTCGAGCGCGGAGTCGAGGCTGACCCCATCGATGCATGCGCCTTGTCCGACAATGCTGTGTCCGACCAAGAAGTGCCCGTCGGGCCCGCGCTGAACGTCGAACTCGATGTAGTCGCAGCCGATGGCGATCGCACGTTCGTACGCTTCGAGTGTGTTCTCGCGCGAATGGTCGCCGCCGGCGCCGCCGCGATGAGCCGACACGAGGACCATGGCCCTATCCTGCTCGCTTCGGACTGAGGGGGGAAGTCAGGACACCCGGGCACCCTTGGCGAGCAGCGCCCACACGGTGGACTCGGCGGTCGGGGCCGAAGCGGCGTTGTTGAACTTGCGCAATGCCTGGACCGCGCTTTCGGTCTTTACGTCGAACACACCGTTGATCGTGATGTCAGCGTGATCGGCGAGGAGAGCACGCTGGAGACGCCAGACCGTGCCTCCGACCGAACCAAACTTGAGGATCCGCGGAGGCTTGCCCGACGAAAGCAGTATTACCCATTCGCGCCTGGTGATTTTGCCGTCCTGAGGGAACCCGCGAGCCTTCTTGAAATCGTTGACGGCGGCGACCGTTGCCGCATCCATCTGGCCGGTGGACGGCGCCGTGTTACCGAAGACATTGAGCAGACATTGGGCGGCCTTGACCTCGGGCCTCGCAGCTCCCGGATAGAGGCTGGGGTATGCCTTGTAGGTCAGAGTCACGCCGCACTGCTTGTTGTCGCTGGTGGCCACCGATCCCTTGCCCACATCAAGGAAGTCCTTGTCGATGTTGATGGTGTAGCCGCCGTACTTGACGTTGACGCCGTTCCAGTACTGGTGGATTCGCTGATGGTTTGTCCAACCGGCGTCGCTGAGATAGGTCCCGCCATCGGTGTCGGCAACCTTGTTGGTCCACGCATTCCACATGTGGTCCGGCAGATTGAAACCGGCTCGCTTGTTGGCTCGGGCCAGGTCAACACTCTTAATGGCTGCGGACCCACTGGAATAGAGGCCCGACTTGTAACCGGCGGCGTGCAGGGTCTCGGTCCACTGGTCAATGAATTCAAGAGTCACGTTGTCGCACGAGGTGTTGGTGCGTGAGTACCACTCCATGTCGAGGTACAGGGCACTTCCCGCTGTGATGCCGTACTTCGCCGCAGCGGCGAGCGACTCCGCAGCATCGCTGCGCGCCTGGCCCCGAGCCGTCGAAACGGTAGTGGACATTCGCTTCTTCTGGACGCGGCTGTCGGGGTTGTTCTGGAAGCACGGCGCCTGGTAACCGACGTGGATTGGCATGAAGCGCCAGCCGTTGTCGGCATTCTTTTGCACCCAGGCCTTGCTCAGGTTGGGCTGATACTTGTCGCCGCAATAGCGGGAGTTGCCCGAGATGTAGATGCCGATCGCGCTGTACGGCGAGTTGAGGTTCCATGCATCCATCACGTTTTGGGCCGGCGCAACGCAGGCGTCAAAGCCGTAGCCAGTGAAGTCTCCAGGAGCCGGAGGCGTAGCGGCCGAGGCCGGAGAAGCAGCCAACATCGGCACGGACAGAAGGGTCGCGAGGCCGATTGCAAAGGCTCGCGCGGTGGGGGAAGTCACCTTGCGCATTGGAACAGCCTAATTGCTGAGTTCACTTCTGTCACACAAATCACATCTATCACGCCGTGAGCGTCACACCTGACGGTCACGATCTGCCCAGTAGGGCTTGCGCAGGTCACGCTTCAGGATTTTTCCTGAAGGGTTGCGGGGAAGGGCCTCGACGATGTCGATCGACTTCGGGCACTTGTAGGGCGAAAGGCGTTCACGAGTGAATTCGATGAGTTCCTCTTCGGTCGCCGAGGCGCCCGGTTTGAACGCCACCACTGCCTTGACCGACTCGCCCCAGCGGTCATCGGGCACACCGATGACGGCAAGCTCGGCGATCGCGGGATGTTCCGCGAGCACTCGCTCGATCTCGGGCGAATAGATGTTTTCGCCGCCGGAGATGATCATGTCCTT
>JBDSQP010000102.1:0-4095 GCA_039929755.1 Aeromicrobium sp.
CATGAAAACTCCGGTGGGGAAGCAACGGTGTGGATCCGGTGCTGAATGTTGACACGCGGTTACACCTCGCCGCGGCAAAACCCGAAATCTTCTGTCTGCCTGCGACTACACCAGCGAGGAGATCAGCGCTTCGACGCGCGACCTGATCTCGTCGCGGATCGGCCGGACTGCCTGGACACCCTGACCCGCGGGGTCGTCGAGCTCCCAGTCCTCATAACGCTTCCCTGGGAAGTATGGGCACTCGTCACCGCAACCCATGGTGATGACGACGTCAGAATCCTTGACGGCGTCCTCGGTGAGAACCTTTGGCTGCTCGCTGGCGATATCGATGCCAACCTCGGCCATGACTTCGACTGCCGCCGGGTTGATCTGGTCGGCGGGCATCGAACCGGCCGAACGGACTTCGACCGCACCGTTCGACAATGCGGTGAGGAAGCCAGCCGCCATCTGCGAGCGGCCCGCGTTGTGGATGCAGACGAAAAGAACTGAAGGCTTGGTGGTCATGCAGTCTCCTTGTTGGAGGCGAGAAGGGAAACAACCACCAGGGCGGCGAGAGCACCGAGGATCTGGGCAATGACGAACATCGGAACGTCCTCCCATGCAATGCCGGAAAAACTGTGCGTGAACGCCCGGCCCAGAGTGACCGCAGGGTTGGCGAAGGACGTCGACGAGGTGAAGAAGTAGGCCGCGCCGATCCACGCCGGAACGATGATCGGTAGGTGCGAACGATTGGCCAGCAGGACGGTCAGGACGAGCCCCGCCGTCGCGACGGCTTCGCCGGTCCATTGGCCGTAGCCGCTGCGGCCCGATGACGCCCAGGACATGGCGGAGTGCTCGAACATCGTGTTGGCAAGGACGGCGCCGATAATTGCGCCGACGCATTGGCTCACGATGTAGCCAACCGCGAGAACCCGCTTGATGTCACCGCGGATAACCGCGACAAGCGTGATCGCAGGATTGAAATGGGCTCCGCTTATCGGCAGGAGGAGAGCGATGAGAACGCCGAGCGCGGCGACCGTCGACAGGGCATTGATCAGCAATTGCAGGCCGACGTCATGCGTCAGTCCCTGCGCTGCGATGCCCGATCCGACGACCGCCGCCACTAGGATCCCGGTTCCGAGACCTTCGGCCAGAACCGCCTGGCGTGTGTTCAGCACCCGCAGCTACCGCAATCGCAATCCATGATGCCTCCTTTAATTGATGGTTATCAATACAAAGAGTAATGCTATATTGATGATTGTCAATGCAAGGGAGAGAAATGCCAATCAAAGAATTGCCGCTGATCGACCAGGCTGCATGCTGTGGCGGGCCGCTCTCCCAGACGATCTCCCGGCCGGACGCCACGACCGTTGCGGCCAGCTTCAAGGCACTCGCCGATCCGGCTCGCATCCAACTCCTTCACCTCGTGGCGAGCGCGACATCCCAGGAAGCCTGCGTGTGCGACCTCACCGATTCTCTCGGGCTCTCACAAGGCACCGTCAGCCATCACCTCAAGGTTCTGACCGATGCGGGATTGCTGCAGCGTGAACGCCGCGGCACCTGGGCCTGGTACACCCTCGATCCGGCCCGAGTCGACGAACTCAAAGCCCATCTCACGATCGGCTGAGTCACCGGAGACCCACACGCGACCGTGCACAATGGGCGTATGGATCTTGGGCTGAAGGACCGCGTTTACATCGTCACCGCCGCCTCGAGGGGGCTGGGACTCGCGACAGCCCAGGCGCTCGTCGATGACGGGGCAAAGGTTGTCGTGTCATCGCGTTCAGCCGAAAGCATTGCCAAGGCGGTCGATGATCTCGGCGCGGACAATGCGGTCGGCATTGCCATCGACAACGCAGACCCCGACGCTCCGCAAACCCTGATCACCGCCGCCAAGGAAAAATTCGGCCGTCTCGACGGGGTCCTCATCAGCGTCGGCGGACCACCAGCCGGGTCGATCATTGACAAGACCGAGGACGAATGGCGCGGCGCCTTCGAAACGGTATTCCTTGGCGGGCTACGCCTGGCGACAACCATCGCTGGTGAGCTCGGTGAGGGCGGGTCAATCGCCTTCGTGCTCTCGACTTCGGCGAAAGCGCCGATCCCCGGACTCGCGATCTCCAACGGGTTACGTCCCGGACTCGCCATGGCGGCCAAGACTCTCGCTGACGAACTCGGCCCTCGGGGCATTCGGGTCAACGGCTTGCTGCCAGGACGGGTGGACACCGAACGAGTCCGGGAACTCGATGCCCTCAACGGCGATCCCGATAGTGCCCGGGCGCAAAATATTGCTTCGATACCCCTGCGACGTTACGGAGATTCACCCGAGTTCGGCCGGGTCGCAGCGTTCCTTTTGTCCCCCGCGGCCAGCTATCTGACCGGCATCATGGTGCCCGTCGACGGCGGAATTTCGCGCTCGCTATGACAGTGGACCCTGCGCCCGTCAAGATCGTGCCGATGGCCGAGACCCACGCCGTCGCGGTCGCTGCAATCTTCATCGAAGGCATCGCCACCGGCCACGCCACATTCGAGACCGCTGCCCCCGACTGGAGCACATTCGACGCTGCCAAGTTGGCCGGGCATCGATTCGTCGCAATCGACGACAACAAGGTCTCCGGATGGACCGCGATCAGCCCGACTTCCCCGCGGCCTGTCTATCGGGGTGTCTGCGAAGTCGCCCTCTATGTCACTGCTGCGGCCCGCGGAAAGGCGTCGGGCGCTCCCTGCTCTCAGCACTGATCGAATCGACCGAGGCCGACAGTATCTGGACGCTGCAGGCTGGCATCTTCCCCGAGAACCAGGCAAGCCTCGCCCTACATGAATCCATGGGATTCTGTCGGGTAGGCACCCGTGAGCGCATCGGACTCATGAACCGCGGTCCCTACGCGGGTCAGTGGCGAGACGTCGTACTCCTGGAGCGTCGCAGTCAGCTGATCTGAGCCGACTCACGCACAGGCTGATGGGCTTCGACACGCTTCTCGCCCGGATGCCAGCCCGGAGGCATGACGACATAGCTGATCTTGTCGCGCAAGCGCGTCGCGTTGTGGACGTCACGGAGCAGGTCAGCGAACGGGCCGTACTGGAGTTTCAGCAGGTTGTGGGTCTCGACCGGTACGGTGAGCCCGTATGTCGGGCGCTGAACTTCCTCTTGAAAGCTGCGGAACATACGGTCCCAGATGATCAGAATTCCGGCGTAGTTCCTGTCGAGGTAGATCGGGTCGCTGCCGTGGTGCACGCGGTGGTGTGAAGGCGTGTTGAAGATGAACTCGATCGGTCGCCACATCCGGTCGATGCGCTCGGTGTGAACGAAGAATTGGAACACCAGGTTGACGCCGAAGGCGACATAGAGCGTCCAGGGAGCAAAGCCGAGAAGCGGGAAGGGGAGCCAGAAGAAAGCGTCGAACCAGGGGTTCCACTTCTGCCGTAGAGCCGTGGACAAGTTGAAATACTCACTCGAGTGATGGGCTTGATGTGCGGCCCAACCGATGCGGACGCGGTGTACGAAGCGGTGGCTGAGGTAGAAGGCCAGATCAAGACCGACGATCAGCGTGACCCAGTACCACCACGTTCCGGTGTCGAGATGCCACGGCGCGATGTAGACGCTTACCGCGACGTACGCGACCAGCGTTCCCGCTTTGAAGGCTGCGCTGGACACGAGGGAACCGACACCCATGAGGATGCTGGTGCGCGCGTCCTTGCGTTCGTAACCGCGCATCTCCCCATCGGTCTCGAGGTACTTGAACGCCGCGAGTTCGATGAGCAACGTCAGGACGAAGAATGGCGCTGCGACGAGCGTGGGATTCTTCAGCGGGTCGAGAAACTCCGACATAACAACTCCTTGAAGTGACTTTTGAGTAAGTTACCACATAGTCATATGATTTGCTAGAGTGAGTTCTGTGACACGACAATCTATGTCCGGCAAGGCTCTGCCCGGTAAGACTCTGCCCCGCAAAAACGCCGGCACCAAGGGCGTCCCCCGACTCGACCGCGAGAACCAGATTCTCGATGTGGCGGCGCAGGAGTTCGCCGCACAGGGCTACGCCGCGACCAACCTTGCCGTCATCGCAGACAAGGCCGGCATCTCCAAGCCCCTGATCTACAACTACTTCGCGTCCA
>JBDSQP010000103.1:0-4431 GCA_039929755.1 Aeromicrobium sp.
GCGGGGGAGTTGCAGGTCGCGCGGTCGTGCTACATCTGCAAGCAGAAATACACGCTCGTCGATGCCTTCTATCATCAGCTCTGCCCGACATGTTCGGCCTTCAACCGTTCCAAGCGGGACGCCTCGACCAACCTGATCGGCAAGCGTGCCTTACTCACCGGCGGTCGAGCGAAGATCGGTATGTACATCGCTCTTCGGTTGTTGCGGGACGGTGCGCACACGACCATCACCACACGATTCCCGCATGATGCCGTTAGACGGTTCACGACCATGCCCGACAGCAGCGACTGGCTGCACCGGCTTCGGATCGTCGGCATCGACCTCCGTGATCCGGCACAGGTTGTGGCTCTTGCCGATTCGGTTGCCGCGCAAGGCCCGCTCGACATCCTGATCAATAATGCGGCCCAGACTGTGCGTCGATCGCCCGGCGCGTATGCACCGCTGGCGGCCGCCGAATCGGCCGAGTTGCCCGAGGGGCCGCTACCTGAGTTGTTGACCTTTGGCCACACGAGTGACGCTCACCCGGCTGCGCTCGTCGGGTCCGTTACCTCGCACCCGGTCCTCGCCGCCGATTCCCACACAGCCGATGAGCTCACGGCATTGGCACTCAGCGCCGGTTCGGCGGACCTTGAGCGGATCGATGCCGGTGGTTTGGTGCCCGACACTCATGACGTCAACAGCTGGACCCAACACGTGCACGAGGTCGACGCTCTGGAGTTGCTCGAGGTGCAGCTGTGCAACACGACAGCGCCGTTCATCCTTGTGAGCAGGTTGCGCCCGTCGATGGCGGCCGCCGCTGCGAGGCGTAAGTACGTCGTCAACGTCTCGGCGATGGAGGGACAGTTCTCTAGGCGCTACAAGGGTCCCGGCCATCCGCACACCAACATGGCCAAGGCCGCGCTCAACATGATGACCCGCACGAGCGCCGCGGAAATGCTGGAAACCGACGGCATTCTGATGACGGCCGTCGACACGGGCTGGATAACGGACGAACGGCCCCATCCGACCAAGATGCGCCTCGCCGAGGAGGGTTTTCGGGCCCCGCTCGATCTCGTCGACGGCGCGGCCCGTGTCTATGACCCGATCGTGCGGGGCGAGGCGGGCGAAGACATTTTCGGATGCTTCCTGAAGGACTACGCGCCCTCGCCCTGGTAGCCCACAGGTTCGAGGCGCCGGGCTTGCCGTTTCTGCGACAAATGTCGGGTTTGTGCGTAGATTGGCTGACGAGGGACATGGACTTCTAGGAGACCGAGGATGGTCACTGGTCTGTTCCGCCAGACGAGACGATCCCTCGTCCTCGCGGGTGCAGCCCTTCTCCTGGCCTCCTCAATGTTGTGCGCCGGACTGACCCCCGCCGAAGCGGCCTTGCCTTCGGTGAAGAACACCAGGATGCCGACGATCTCCGGAATAGCCAAGGTTGGGTCGACGTTGACGGCATACAACGGTGCCTGGACCCCAAGCGGTGTGAAAACGACTCGCACTTGGTTGGCAGATGGTGCTGCGATCGCTGGCGCGACGGGCAGCACATACGTGCTAACGGCCGGCGTCAAAGGCAAGCTCATTTCCCTTCGGGTGACCGGCTCTTTAAGCGGGTACTCGAGCTTGAGCAAAGTCTCGAAGCCGACCAACCCGGTGGCCTCCGGGTCACTGTCGAACACAGCGGTGCCGAAAATCAGTGGTTTGGCTGCTGTGGGCTCGACGCTGACCGCGACGTCCGGATCCTGGAGGCCCACCGGCATTTCGTTCACCTATCAATGGTTGGTCGGACCATCTGTTGCGGACTCCGTGCCAATCGCAGGAGCTGTCGGGAGGACCTTTGTGCCTCGCGCCTCCGATATCGGCGGGCATGTCTCAGTGCGAGTCACTGGGAGGAAATCCGGTTACACGACCAAGTCGGCGACCTCCCCGCTGACGTTGCCTGTCAAGGTCGGGACGATGACCGCTACGCCCGTGCCCAATATCGCCGGTTCGGCTGAGGTTGGCGAGACCATGTCTGCCTATCCCGGGACCTGGGAGCCGTCCGGCGTCGCCTTCACCTTTCAGTGGATCGTTGGTACGGCGGCGGACCGCCGCGAGATCCCCGACGCCGTCAGCAGCACATACACACCGGCCGCAGGCGACGTGGACAAGACGCTTTCTGTCCGCGTGACCGGGTCAAAGGCCGGTTTCACCAGCGTGACGATGACTTCGGCGGCTTCGGCACCCATCTCTCCGGGGCAATTGGCTACTTCGTCCCTCCCCGAGATTTCGGGCACGCCCCAGGTGGGCAAGGAGTTGCAGGCATCGCCAGGCGGCTGGGATCCGGACGTCACCCTCGGCTACCAGTGGCTGCTTGACGGTCTTCCGATCGGCGGTGAGACGGGGACCACGTACGTGCCGGTCGCGTCCGATGTCGGAAAATCTGTTTCGGTTCGGGTGACGGGCACCAAACCCGGCTTCGCGACGTCGTCACTCACGAGCGTTCCGACCCAGGCGGTCGCCGAGGCGGCGATGACGAATACGCCGACGCCGACGATTTCGGGTGTTGCTCAGGTCGGCAAGGAGCTGACGGCGGAAGCAGGCAGATGGGATTCTGGCGTGACTCTGGGCTACCAATGGCTGCTCGGCGGCTCCACGATCGGTGGAGCAACGGGCGCAACGTACAGTCCGGTCGCTTCGGATGTCGGCGAGGTTGTTTCGGTGCGCGTCACCGGCTCGAAACCGGGGTGGGCGACGACGTTCCGGACAAGTGTCGCGACGTCGCCGGTGGTTGAGGGCGCCTGGACCAGCGCGCCGAAGCCGACAATTTCGGGCCAGGCGAAATTCGGATCGACCCTCTTGGTTGCCCCGGGCACGTGGACTCCGGAAGGCGTCGCCCTGGCCTATCAGTGGCTTCGGGACGGCTCTGCGATCTCGGGTGCGACGGAGACGAAATATGTACCGGATACCGGCGACATCGGGAAATCGGTCGCTGTTCGGGTGACTGGTTCGAAGCCTGGATTGGCGACAACCGTCAGGACAAGTGATCCGTCCGACCCGATCAGCGCCGATTCCTTGACGAATACGCCGACGCCGACGATTTCGGGTACGCCGCAGGTCGGCAAGGAGTTGCAGGCACAGGCAGGCAGCTGGGATCCCGACGTGACGCTCAGCTACCAATGGTTGCGGGACGGAAATCCGATCGACGGTGCAACTAACACGTCTTATGTGCCGGTTGCGCCTGATGTCGGCAAGGTCCTTTCGGTTCGCGTGACGGGTTCGAAACCGGGTTTCGTGACTGTTTCCCGGACAAGTGATCCGACCGATCCGATCAGCGCCGATACCTTGACGAATACGCCCACGCCGACGATTTCGGGGGTGGCACAGGTCGGTAAGGAGCTCAAGGCGGAGGCAGGCAGCTGGGATCCCGACGTGACGCTCAGCTACCAGTGGCAAATCGACGGCTCTGCGAGGGACGGCGCAACTAACACGACCTATGTGCCGGTGGCAGCCGACGTCGGCAAGCCAGTTTCGCTGCAAGTAGCTGGGTCAAGGCCTGGGTCCACTACGCAAATTCGGAACAGCACTCCCACCGATCCGGTCATAGAAGGAACGCTGACAAACACTCCGATGCCGACAGTTTCAGGGCTGGCCAAGGTCGGTTCGACGCTGGTGGCAGACGCGGGAACCTGGTCACCGGAAGGCGTTGCCCTTGCCTATCAATGGTTGCGGGACGGAAATCCGATCACCGACGAGACGAGTGCGACTCATACCGTCGTGCCGCAGGACGCGGGTACGAGTTTGTCGGTGTCGGTAACCGGCTCGAAATCCGGAATGACCACGGTCGTCCGGACAAGCACCCCGACGGCGACGGTGGTCGCGGCAACGCTGACGAACACTCCCACTCCAGCGATCTTGGGTATGACGCAAGCTGGCAACGACGTGAAAGCCGAGCCGGGCAGTTGGGATCCGGGCGTCACTCTGGACTATCAATGGCTTCGCAACGGTGCTCCGATTGCCGGCGAGACTTCGTCCATACATAGCGTGACGAGTTCAGATGCAGGCAGGCGCTTGTCGGTGTCGGTGACCGGCTCCAGGGCAGGCTATTCCGCCGTGACCAAGACCAGTGCCGAGCTCAGCGTCGCCGATATTCCGTATGAGGGCGTTCAGACACCGGCCAAGGTGGCCCGTGCGCTCCAAACGTTTCACGCAGCGTTGGCATCTGCCGGGACCTCACCGGTCGATGTCTTCGTTGGCCCGAGTGACTCGCTCACGGAGGGCTATGGCGCGACCTCGGTCAACAAGCGTTGGATCAGTATCTTCCGCGACGATCTCCGCCGATCATCCCAACCGACCGGGGTTACAGGCGGACTCGGCTATCTAGACCTGTGGAATCAAGGACGATTCCCCGACTACCCGGTGTCGGTGACAAATCCAATCACCGAGTGGGAGCACGGCCTCGGAAGTCAATCC
>JBDSQP010000104.1:0-4108 GCA_039929755.1 Aeromicrobium sp.
CCGTGCTGATCCTGACCGATATCAACACCGAACTCCTGAAGACAGTTGTCGCCGAAATCACCGCCGCGGGCGGACGGGTCGCCTTCTCAGACGCCCTGGACGTTGCGGACCACGACGCCGTGACGGCGTTTGCGAACGCTGTCCACGATGAAGTCGGTGCAATGGACATCGTCATGAATGTTGCTGGCATCTCGACCTGGGGACGTATCCAGGATCTCGAGCATCACCATTGGCGCCGCACGGTCGAGATCGACCTGATGGGGCCGATTCACATCATGGAGTCGTTCATCCCGGCAATGATCGATGCCGGCAACGGTGGTCATCTGGTCAACGTCTCCTCGGCCGCGGGACTTCTTGGCCTGCCATTGCATGCGCCATACAGCGCCGCAAAATTCGGACTGCGCGGTGTCAGTGAAGTCCTGCGTTTCGACCTCGAGAGGTATGGCATCGGAGTCACGCTCGTATGCCCCGGAGGCGTCGACACTCCCCTCGTTGGCACCGTTGAGATTGTCGGCATCGATCGCGCCCATCCGAAAGTCCAGCGGGCGATGACCGCGTTCCAACGCCACTCAGTAACGCCCGAAAGCGCCGCGAGGGCAATCATCAAGGGCGTGAAACGCAAGAAGTACCTAGTCTTCACTTCGCCCGACATACGCCTGGGATTTTGGGCACAGAGATGGTTCCCGCCCGGCTACCGATTCGCGATGCGCAAACTCAACTCACGCGCTCAGCATCTTTTGGACCAACTCTGATCAGGAGTCTTCTTCTGCCTTCGGCTCCTTGCTTTGCCTGACTTGTTCCTTGAGGTCCTTGACCTGCTTACGCCGGTGCGCCAACTGCATTGAAGCGCCGCCGAGAGCAAAGGCCAGGAAGCCGCCGACGACCACGCCGATGAGTGACGCCCAGCGGAAGCCGGGTCCGTCAACGTCGAAAATGCGCTCCCCCGCGTGAGCCGCATTGCTGTTCCCCGCGACAACCGAAAGCGTCAGCCAGTTGGGGGCTGCCAGGGCGATCGCGATGATCGCGACAACGACCTTCGCCTTCCAGTTGAACAGCTTGCGCCGTGCCTGGAACAGAAGCAGGAGCGGTATGAAGGTGAAGACGAATCCGTAGAACAGGCCCCACATCGTGCCCTTGGTCATGCTCCCGTTGGCCTGGTCCCGGATGCGTTGAGCCCACCAACGAGGCAGGAACGACGCCGCCATCTTGTAGATGATGAAGGCAGCCGCAACTGCCACCAGCAACATGACACCCCGGCGTACCCACCTCTGGGTTCCCGGTCGCTGGTCGTCGTTGATCTTGTCGTCGATCTCCCTGGGCTCGTCTTCGCTCATGGGAGTCATCATGCCGGTCGTTGCGCTCAAACACGAGCGTCAGCACGCCTCCAGACGGCAAAATCGGCGGGCCGGTAAGTTGAGGCTGTGCGCATTGCTACCTGGAACGTCAACCCCATCCGCTCCCGTATCGACCGAGTTGTGGCCTGGCTCGAACGCAGCGACGTCGACGTCCTGGCGATCCAGGAAACCAAGTGCAAGGAAGAACAATTTCCGTTCGAGCCGCTCAGGGCGCTCGGCTACGAGGTCGCCCACTTCGGCATCAACCAGTGGAACGGCGTGGCGATCCTTTCCCGCGTCGGCCTAGAGGATGTCGCGACCTCCTTCGCCGATGACCAGCCGAAATTCGCCGACGTACTGGAGCCCCGCTCGATCGGCGCGACCTGCGGCGGCATTCGCATGTGGAGCCTGTATGTCCCCAACGGTCGCGAGCTCGACCACGAACACTTCGGCTACAAACTCGACTGGCTCGGCAAGCTGACCTCTTCGGCGCGCGGGTGGCTCGCCGAGAACCCCGGAGCCCAGATCGCGTTGACCGGTGACTGGAACGTCGCTCCCCTCGACGAGGACGTATGGGACATGGCCGCATTCGACGGATCGACCCACGTGTCGGCGCCCGAACGCGACGCCTTCCAAAACGTGCTCGAGGCAGGGTTCACCGAAGTCACCAGAGCACACACGCCAGGCCCGGGTGTCTTCACGTTTTGGGACTATCAACAGTTGCGTTTCCAGAAGCGCCAGGGCATGCGCATCGACTTCGTGCTGACCTCGGATGCGCTGGCGCAGCGGGTTCAGACGGCATGGATCGACCGCGAGGAACGCAAGGGCAAGGGCGCGAGCGATCACGCCCCTGTCGTGGTCGAGCTGGACTGAACACGGCCCCAACAATTTTGGCGCCTCCACCGCGCATGCGAGAATTGGCTGACATTTACGTCTGTTCAGGATCGGAGAAGTTCGCCGGATGGTGATTTCTGAGGCGAAATCCACCGCACCGCGGACCTCGCTGCATCGCGCGAGTCCGCTGCCTGCCGACACATTGCGGGCAGCGCCGGACTTTCGGCCGGACATCCAGGGCCTACGCGCCCTTGCTGTGTCCCTCGTTCTCGTTTTCCATTTGTGGCCGAACCGGCTCGGCGGCGGCTACGTCGGCGTCGACATTTTCTTCGTCATCTCTGGCTTCCTCATAACCTCGCATCTCGTTGCCCACCCGCCGCGCAACGTTCGCGGCCTCGCCACGTTCTGGGGCCGCCGCGCCCGCCGATTGCTTCCGGCATCGTTCCTCGTACTGTTCGCGACCCTGGTCGCCTCCCGACTCGTCGCACCCGACACTCAATGGGCAAATACGGCACGCGATGTTCGCGCGGCAACCCTGTATGTCCTGAACTGGCGACTCGCCGGCAGCTCAGTCGACTACCTCGCCGCGGAGAATGCCCCATCGCCGGCACAACACTTCTGGTCGCTGTCGGTCGAGGAGCAGTTCTATCTGATCTGGCCCGTCCTCATTCTGGGACTTATCTGGTGGGCACTGCGCAGCAAGCGCGATCAACTCACGACGGTCCTTGTCGGGCTGAGCGTCGTTGCCGCGGCATCGCTGACCTATTCGGTTTACGAGACGAGCCTCGTCCCCGCGTCCGCCTATTTCGTCACACCCACCCGGATCTGGGAGCTCGGCGTTGGCGGCATCCTCGCCGTCTTCCTCACCCTCCGCGCGCGCAACAGACGCGGCTATTTCGCCGGTTCCGCTCCCGCATACGTTCGGGTCGCTCTGACACTCATCGGGCTTGGCGCCATCTTGTATGCCGCCTTCGCCTATTCGGGGACGACTCCGTTTCCCGGTTGGCGAGCGGTCATACCCATCCTGGGTTGCACGCTTCTGATCGGCATCGGGCCGGGCGCCAAGCCACTTCTCACAGACCGGATCCTGGCGAACCGTCCCGCCCAGTGGCTCGGCGACATTTCGTATTCGGTCTACTTGTGGCATTGGCCGATCATCGTGCTCCTGCCTGCGATAACAGGCAACCTGAACACTGCGGACAAGGCCGCGATCGTCGTGGCATCACTCGTTCTTGCGAGCCTCACCAAGACCTATGTGGAGGATCGTTTCCGCACACAGCGCTCAGAGTCTCTCAAACCGACATTCGTCTTCGCGTTTCTTGCCATGGCAGTTCTCGTCGCACTTACGGTGCTGCAAACATCGGAGATCAACCGCACTCAGTCCGCCGCGCAGGCCCAGCTCAAGCAAGCACTCGCCGGCGACCAGGCCTGCTTCGGAGCGAATGCCATGGCTCCCGGCGCCACCTGCTCGGTCCGCAACTCCGGACCAGTCGTTCCGGCGCCTGCTCAGGCCGCCGAGGACATGTCTGACGCCTACGACAACGGTTGCCGGGAGCTCAGGCCGTTCAAAGAGACCGTCTCCTGCACCTACGGCGACCCGAAAGGCGACGTTTCGATCGCCTTGATCGGCAATTCCCACGCCGTGCATTGGTTGCCCGCGCTCGACCGCGTTGCAAAGAAGTCAGGTTGGCGCATCACCACATACCTGGCTTCAGGCTGCACCGCTTCATTTTCTCGCGACTTGTGGCCGATCAAGGGCGCCCAGCAAGGTTGTTTCGAATGGGGTCAACGCGTGCTGGGCAAGGTCGAAAGCAAACAGTTCGATCTCGTCGTGCTGTCCGATCTCAACAACGCGACGGCCAAGGGCGCACATGACCGGGAAAGCAGCATGCCGATCTGGGAGGCGGGCTATCGCAAATACCTGAGTCGCATCTCAAGTG
>JBDSQP010000105.1:0-11477 GCA_039929755.1 Aeromicrobium sp.
CCAACATCTTTTGGTAAATCGAGTAGTAGTGCTTGGGTCGGCCGGAGACCTTGGCCTTGATCTTAGTCGGCCGAAGATCGGACTCGACATCGGCGATAACGCGTTCTAGGAACTCTTCGCGTGATGGCGCGCGGTCGGCCACGAGTCGCACGATCTCGTCATAGACCTTTGGGTGGAGTGTCGCGAACGAAAGGTCCTCTAGCTCCCATTTGATCGTATTCATGCCCAGGCGGTGTGCGAGAGGGGCGAAGATGTCGATCGTTTCGCGCGCGATGCGCTCCTGCTTGTCTTGACGCAGATAGCGCAGCGTACGCATGTTGTGCAGGCGGTCTGCGAGCTTGATGACGAGAACACGAATGTCCCGGCTCATCGCCACGACCATCTTGCGGATCGTGTCGGACTGAGCCGAGTCGCCGTATTTGACCTTGTCCAGCTTGGTCACGCCATCGACCAGGTGAAGAACTTCATCGCCGAAATCGCGCTGCAGCTCGTCGAGCGTGTAGGGGGTGTCCTCGACTGTGTCGTGAAGCAGAGCCGCACACAGAGTCGGTGCCGTCATGCCGAGTTCGGCCAGGATGGTGGCGACTGCAAGAGGGTGCGTGATGTAGGCGTCGCCGCTCTTGCGGGTCTGACCCTCGTGCATACGCTCGGCAATCTCATAGGCACGCTGGATCGAGGTGACATCGCCCTTGGGATGGGTGTTGCGATAAACCCGCAGAATTGGGTCGAGGACCGGGTTGGTGGAGCTCGCCTTGCCCCCGATCCGGGCAAGTCGGGTGCGTACGCGCGCAGAGGTTGACGCCGACTCAGTGGACTTCGAGTCGGCTGCCTTTGAGGCGGCTTCTACACGGTCAGCCACGCACGCTCCATTCGCTCATCTCCATGGTAGAGCGCGACGCAATATTGTGACGCCGGGTGAGGCGTCGTTACAGCGAACCGAGGATGGTCGCCGCGGTTGCAAGCACGAGGGCTGCGACAACGACTATGGCGACAATGCGTACTTGGTGCTGGTTCATTTGTTCCTCAGTAAGTCAGTAGGAGCGAAGGGCCGCTGTGGGTGTGGAGCCCAATTTGTCTCGACCTCGAAGGGCGAGAAGTTCTATCAACACGAGGTTGCCCGCGACCGTGGCACCGGCCTCAGCCACCAGCTCGGTCGCGGCCGCCATCGTGCCGCCAGTTGCCAGAACGTCGTCGATGACGAGGACCTGATCGCCAGGCTTGAGCGCATCGGCATGCATCTCGATCGTGGCCTCACCGTACTCAAGCCCATAGGAGACCGAATGGGAGTCCGAGGGGAGCTTGCCGGACTTGCGGACGGGGATGAACCCGGTGCCAAGGGCGATAGCCACTGCGGGGGCAAAGATGAAGCCGCGAGCCTCGATCCCGACAACCGCATCAATCCGGCCTGGGGCAACTTCGCGACTCTTTTGGACCATCGCCTCGATGACTTCCCGGAGCGCATCCGCATCGGCCAGAAGTGGCGTGATGTCACGAAACGTCACACCCGGAACAGGCCAGTCCTCGATCGGACGGACGAGTTCATCGATGGTGTTGGAAATGTCGGGCACGGGGCTCCCTTGGAGGTTTACGGAAAGACAGCAGGGGCACAACGCCGCACGAACGTGAACGCGCCGTCATGCCCCTGCTGCTTGGGGTCAACCGGTGATGTCGACCTTGCATACGCTCTTGGCGTGCTTGGAAATGTTGTCCGAAGCCGTCTTGAACTTCGCGTCATTGAATTTGCTGAGCGTCGTCGAGAGTTGCGTTAGCTTTTTGACGTCGACTCCTTCGGGAACCTTGCCCTGCTGGAGCTCGCCGAGGTCGGAGAACTTGATGCCGGCATCCGCGAACGCCTTCTGCATCGTCGTGATGGCTCCGTCGAGGATCTTCCAGTCGTCGGCGATCTTCGAGGGTGCTTCGTCAGCCAACTTGTGGAAGGTGGCGAAGGCGCTGTCGAGTTTGGAATAGTCACCCGTGCTGAGCGAACTGAAGTCCTTGTCTGCCTTCTTGATGTCGCCGCAATAGGCGCTGCTGCTGTTGTCACTGGCGCCACCACAGCCGGCCACTGCACTGCCGACGAGCAACGCTCCGGCAATTGCTACTGAGATCTTCATTCTTGTCGGTCCTCATTCAGGTCGGTCTTGATTACAGAGAAGCATCCCACGAACAGGTAGCTATTTGGATCCCTTGCCGCGTTTGGAACGTGGGGCGCGTTTGGGTTGATTGCGCTTCGCCGACCCGGACGCTGTGACCGGGCGTACTGTTTCGGTTTTCACCTTGACGGCTGTGGTTCCGGACGCCTTCCCAGATTCTTTGTTGCGTCTGGCGAACACGCGCTGCGCCTGCGCCTTGACCGCGGCTTCGCTCTCTTTGAGCTGAGCAGCGAGAGGCGTCGCGATGAAGATCGACGAGTACGTTCCGGCGGCCATACCGACGAAAAGTGCAAGCGCAAGGTCCTTGAGCGGGCCTGTACCGAGCACCGTGACACCAACAATGAGCAATGCACCAACTGGCAGCAACGCAGTGATCGACGTATTGATCGATCGGACCAGAGTCTGGTTGATCGCCAGGTTCGCCGATTCGGAGTAGGTGCGGTTGGTCGCGCGAAGGAAGCCGCGGGTGTTTTCACGCACCTTGTCGAAGACAACAACCGTGTCGTAGAGGGAGTAGCCCAAAATCGTCAGGAGTCCCGTGACCGTGGCCGGAGTGATCTCGAACCCGGACCAGGCATACACGCCGACCGTGATGATGAGGTCGTGGGCGAGGGCGACGATCGCCGCCGCCGACATTCGCCATTCCCGGAAGTATGCCCAAATGAACAGGACGACCAGAACCACGAAGACGAGCAGACCGGTGAGTGCCTTGGTGGCCACCTGTTTGCCCCAAGTCGGACCAATCAGGTTCTGACTAACCTCGTGGGCACCGGCCTTGCTGAGCTGAGCCTCGATCTTGGAAGCCTGATCCTGCGAGAGCGCCCTGGTCTGGATGCGCAAAGAGTCGCTGCCCGAGGTGGTCACCTGCGGATCGCCGGCTTCGGGAACACCCGCGTCGACGACCGCATTCGTCATACGGTCGACGGTCGCGCCGTCTGCCTTCTGGACCTTCGCCGTGAATTCGACGCCACCCTTGAATTCGATGCCCATGTTGAATCCGCGTTGGACAAAGCCGCCGACGGCAAAGACCACGATGAGCATGGAGATCGTGTACCAAAGCTTGCGACGGCCGACGAAGTCGAACGACACCTTGCCTTCGTAGAGATGCTGGCCAAAACTGCTGAGCTTGCCCATCAGGACTCGCCTCCGGGTACGCGTGAGATTTCGGTGACTTTTCGGCCTTGGATGCCGAGGTGCTTGGCATCAAATCCGGACAACTTATGCCCTTGGCCGAAGAACTTCGTCTTGGCGAGCAAAGACACCATCGGCTTGGTGAACAGGAACACGACGAACACGTCGATGACGGTAGTGAGGCCAAGCGCGAAGGCGAATCCTCGGACCACACCGATAGCGAAGATGAACAACACCAGCGCGGCGAGGAATGACACGGCGTCGGCGGCCAGAATCGTGCTTCGGGCGCGGACCCATCCCGTTTCGACAGCAAGTCTCAGGGATTTGCCTTCTCGGACCTCATCACGCAGTCGTTCGAAGAAAACGATGAACGAGTCGGCTGTAATACCGATGGCGACGATCAATCCGGCGATGCCAGGAAGAGTCAATGTGAAGCCCATTCCCTTGCCGAGGACAAGCACCATCGCATAGGTGATGACGGCCGCGACGGCTAGTGAAGCGATAACCACCAGACCGAGGCCGCGGTAGTAGAAGAGGCTGTAAACGACGACCAGGATCATGCCGATAAGACCCGCAATGAGTCCGGCCTTCAACTGGCTGGCCGCAAGTGACGGACCCTCCGAACTCAGGCTCGCAATCTCGAATGTCAGGGGCAGTGCGCCGAACTTCAGCGAGTTGGCCAGATCTTTGGCCGTCTTGACCGTGAAGCCACCGGAGATCTGGGACTTGCCGTCGGTGAAGTGACCATTGGTCGTGGGCGCGCTCAGCACCTCGCCATCGAGAACGATCGCGAAGCGACTGGCCGTCGGGTTGGTGGTCGACTGGGCGAACAGGGCCTCGGTGATCGTGTCGAAGTCCTTCTTGCCCTGACCCTTGAGTGCGAGGGCAACGACCCACTGCGTGCTCTGGGTGTCGAGGACAGCGTCGGCCTTTTTGATCTGCGTGCCTTCGATGACCGTCGGGCTCAGGACTTCGACCTCGCCGGTCTTGGAGTCACAGGTGACCAACGGTTTTCCGGCCTGATCGGCCGCACGGGCAGCGGCGAGCCCTTCCTTGGTGCACTTGAATCCATTTGCCTGGTCCTCCAGAGCAGCAACCGCGCTCTGGTACGCCTTGGGCAGGGAGGTCGCGCCCTCGGTTTCGGCCTTGATGCTCTGCTCAAGAGTGAGCTTGGACCAATCGGCGTCATCGATGAACTTTTTGGCGTCAGCGGGCTTGAGCTTTGAACCGGCACCCGTGCCGACTGCCCACAGGAGGCGGAACCTCAACTGTGCAGTCTTGCCGACCTGATTGGCGATGCTCTGTTTTTGCTCGCCGGGAATCTCGATGATGACCTGGTTGCCACCCTGAGTCGTCACTTCGGCCTCGGTGACACCGAGACCGTTGACACGTTGGTCGAGGATGTCACGAGCCTCGGCAAGCCTGGTCTTGGTGATCTTTCCAGTGGAATCCTTGGCTTGCAGCGTGATGCGAGTACCGCCTTGGAGGTCGAGCCCGAGCTTCGGCTTCCAGGCGCTCTGATCTCCCTTTTTGCTGTTCAGATCGGTGAGCGCGACGATTCCGTACAGCGCAATGATCATGGCCAGAAAGAGAATCAGGGTGCGGCGCGGCTTTGGTATGTTCCTGTTCGCATTGGGGCTTGCCACAGACTCAGTTACCTTCTGATTGTTCGGGGGCGTCGACCCGGGCAATAGCCTGGCGAAGCACGGTCACGGTCGTTTCGGGCGAAATCTTGAGTGCGACCTTTTCGTCGTCAAGGGACACGACCTCGCCGAAGATTCCACTGGCAAGCATGACCTGCGAGCCCACTTCGATCGCGGACTGGGTCTCGGCGAAAAGTCGCTGGCGCTTGCGCAGGGGGCGCAGCATCAGGAACCAGAACAGGACTACGAGCAGCACCAATGGCGCGTACGTTTGCACGTCTTGCACGTTGAATTCTCCCGAAGTATTGGGGTTCCGGCCGTTGAGGGCGGAATCGGCCGCAGGGCCAACGGGTAGTTTAGCGATCTTTCCTGAAGCCCGTGACGTGCCTCACCCTTAGGGCGTCGAATCGTCGATGGGCAACTGTTCGAAGCCTTGCGGCGCAGACAACCCGATGTGTTGCCAGGCGGCGGGGGTCGCAATGCGTCCGCGAGATGTGCGGGCCAGAAATCCGAGTCTTACAAGGAACGGCTCAGCAAGTTCCTCGACGGTTTCGCGTTCTTCACCGACGGCAACAGCGAGCGTTTGGATGCCGACCGGTCCCCCACCGAAACTCTTGCAAAGCGCCATCAGAACAGCCCGGTCGAGGCGGTCGAGGCCGAGCGCATCGACTTCATAGAGCTCGAGAGCGGCGTGGGCCGACGTCTCGTCGATGACCCCCTGAGCCCGAACCTCGGCGAAATCGCGGACGCGTCGAAGGAGGCGGTTGGCGATGCGAGGTGTGCCACGCGAACGGGACGCGATCTCGAACCCGCCCGTTGGGGTGATTTCGAGGGCCAACAACCCCGCGGACCGTTCGACGATCCTGTGCAGCTCGGAGGGTTCGTAGTATTCGAGCTGGGCAGTGAATCCGAATCGGTCACGAAGTGGACTGGGTAGCAATCCGGCCCGTGTGGTCGCGCCGACGACAGTGAACGGCGGAATCTCCAACGGAATGGCCGTCGCGCCGGGACCCTTGCCAACGATGACGTCAACCCGAAAGTCCTCCATGGCCATGTAGAGGAGTTCCTCGGCCGGCCGCGACATTCGGTGGATCTCGTCGATAAAAAGGACGTCACCTTCATTGATGCCCGAAAGGATCGCAGCCAGGTCACCCGCGTGCTGAATGGCCGGGCCGCTCGTGATGCGAAGCGGAGCGGACATCTGATTGGCGATGATCATTGCGATCGTCGTCTTGCCCAGTCCGGGCGGACCGGACAACAGGACATGGTCGGGGGCACGTCGGCGGGCTTGCGCGGCATCGAGCATGAGCGCCAGCTGTTCGCGTACGCGCTCCTGCCCGATCAGCTCCTCGAGAGTCTTGGGTCTGAGGGCGGCCTCGAATGCCCGCTCTTCGGAGCCCGCATCGGCAACGATGCCCTCAAACTCGAAGTCGTCTTGCTCAGTGTCAGGACGTTCATCCATGGTCATGCCCTCGAGAGTGTGCGCAGCGCGTCGCGCAGCAAGGATGAGATGTCGGGAGTCTCGGAACCGGCGATCTCCGACCGCACTTGTTCGATCGCCTTGTCTGCATCACGAACCGACCAGCCGAGGCCGAGAAGGGCCTCCTGGACTTGTCCGCGCCAGGCTTCGGCAACGGGCTGAACTGCAACGACCGGTCCTACGCGGTCCTTGAGCTCGAGAACGATGCGTTCGGCTCCTTTGCGGCCGATGCCGGGAACTGACGTCAAGAGCGGGAGATCGCCCCCGGCGATGGCAGAACGAAGGCGGTCCGGGGACAGCACGGCGAGCATGGCCTGGGCGACCTTGGGGCCGACGCCACTTGCCGTCTGGACAAGCTCGAACATGTCGCGCTCATCGTTGTCGGCGAATCCGAAAACAGTCAGCGAATCTTCGCGTACGACCATCGAGGTGGCGACATGTGCCTCCTGGCCGACGCGTAGCCCTGCAAGGGTGTTGGGCGCACACATCACCTGCATGCCAACTCCTCCGACATCGATGACGGCCGAGTTGAGGGTGAGCGCAGCGACTTTGCCACGAACGAAGGCGATCATCGGGCGGCAACCTTGCCGGAGGCAAGCTTTTGCTGAGTCTCGACGGCAGCGGCGAGGCGTGCGTTGGCCCCACCACGCCAGATGTGGCAGATCGCCAACGCGAGAGCATCCGCCGCGTCGGCAGGTTTGGGTGCCTCTTTGAGTCGGAGGAGGCGCGTAACCATTGACGTCACCTGTGCCTTATCAGCCCGGCCGCTGCCGGTGACGGAAGCCTTGACCTCGCTCGGCGTATGTAGCGCGACCGGCAGACCGTGACGTGCGGCGACCAGCATCGCCACACCGCTAGCCTGGGCTGTGCCCATGACGGTGCGGACATTGTGTTGGCTAAAAATGCGCTCGATCGCCACGACATCGGGTCGATGCCGAACGACCCAGGCGTCCATCTCTGTCTCGAGGGACAGCAAGCGTCTTTCAATGGCGAGGTCCGGCGCGGTGCGGGCGACGCCCACATCGATCATCGTCAGCGGGCGACCGACCGAGCCATCGACGACACCCAGGCCACACCTCGTGAGACCGGGGTCGACCCCAAGAACTCTCATCGCGCCTCCACTGTCAGACCGAACACTTGTTCGACAAGCCTAGGCGAGTAGCCAGTCAAGGCAGGGCAGACTCGCCGGGCGAATGCCGAAGTCGGATTTCGTTGATCAGATCGGTTATTCGATCGGAAGACTCGCGCCATCCCCTGACGTTCTCCTGATCCTTGAGCGTCTTTCCCCGCCATACCTCGATCGGCCAGGAACGAACGAAGAGGATGCGAAGCAGGATTGCGATGGGCAGGACAAGAAGAAGCAGTAGGAATTCAGCGAACAGCAGGCCAAAGACGAGCAGGATCGGGATCACTACAAGGGAAATGACGATCCCGACAACGAGACAAACCGGAGGCATCGACGACTTCCGGCACGGGCTATTCGACCTGCGCCATGACTTCGTCGGAGGCGTCGAAGTTGGCGAAGACGTTTTGCACGTCGTCAGAGTCCTCGAGCGCATCGATCAGATGGATGACCTTTTTGGCGGCTTCAACCTCGACCTCGACGGTCACGGTCGGCACGAATGAAACGTCGGCGGACTCATAGTCGAGTCCGGCTTCCTGCAACGCCTTGCGCACGGCGACTAGGTCGGTCGGCTCACACACGACTTCGAAGGACCCTTCGAGGTCATTGACTTCTTCGGCACCGGCATCGAGTACAGCCATGAGGACGTCGTCCTCGGTCGTCGTGCTGCCCTCTTGCTCGGCACGGACAATGATGACGCCCTTGCGATGGAACATGTAGGACACGGAACCCGGATCGGCCATCGTGCCGCCATTTCGCGTCATCGCGGTGCGGACTTCCATCGCGGCCCGGTTGCGGTTGTCGGTGAGACATTCGATCAGGAAAGCGACGCCCGCGGGCCCGTAGCCTTCGTACATGATCGTGATGTAGTCGGCTCCGCCAACATCCAGGCCGCCGCCCCGCTTGACCGCGCGGTTGATGTTGTCGATCGGGACCGAGGACTTCTTGGCCTTCTGGACCGCGTCGTAGAGCGTCGGGTTGCCGGCGAGGTCAGCTCCACCGGTGCGCGCCGCGACCTCGATGTTCTTGACGAGCTTGGCGAACATCTTGCCCCGCTTGGCATCGACAACGGCCTTTTGGTGCTTGGTTGTCGCCCATTTGGAGTGGCCTGACATGGAGGTTCCTTCCCTACGCTTTCGCGCTATGCATTTCTCGCGAGGTCAACAAAGTAACGGTGTATGCGGTCATCGCCACCAACTTCGGGGTGGAAAGACGTCGCGACCAGATTGCCTTGTTTGACCGCAACGATCCTACCGCTGGCCTGACCCGTCTTGACGGTGGCAAGAACCTCGACGCCCTCCCCGATCGACTCGACCCACGGGGCACGTATGAACACCGCGTGGACGGGCTCCGCAAAGCCATCGAAATCGATGTTGCCCTCGAAGGAGTCGACCTGCCGGCCGAACGCATTTCGCCGAACCGTGATGTCGAGGCCGCCAAGAGTTTCTTGGTCCTTGGTGCCGTCGACGATTCGATCGGCCAACATGATCATTCCGGCGCATGTGCCAAAGGCGGGCATGCCGGCGCGCAAGCGCTTCTGCAGCGGTTCGAAAAGGTCGAAGATCCGCGCAAGCTTGTACATCGTCGTGGATTCACCGCCGGGTAGCACGAGGGCATCACATCGGTCGAGTTCGGAGGGTCGGCGTACCGATATGGCGTCGACGCCGAGGTCGGCAAGCATGCGCAGGTGTTCCTGCACGTCACCTTGCAACGCCAAGACGCCAATAGTGGGGTTCGTTGTCACCGGTCAAGCCTATGTTGCTGTCGGGCCAGCCCTGACCCGTGGTCAACTGCAGAGGCTGACAACCGCAACAGTGTAGGTCCGGGTCGTGGAGGCCACCGAAGTCCAAGTGGTCGAACCGTAATTGTGTTCGGCGACGACCCACGCCGTGCCGCCAGAAATCGCTGTGACGATCGTCGCCGTCGTCAGCGCTGTCGTCAGTGTCGTAATCCCGCCTGATCCATAGTGAACCGTGTAGCCCGTCGCCCCGCTGACGGCCGCCCAGTTGAATGTGACCGACAAGACTCCGAGAGCACCACAGGTAAACGTTGCCGGGGCCGGAACGACGCCTGCGGTGTAATTGCTGCTTGTGATCGGCACGCCGTCGGTCCAGTGCGCGGCCCAGCTGGGACCCGAAGCAGAGATGACGGCCGTTGCAGTTCCGGTAGCTATCACGAAGGCAATGGCCGAGCGGGCAAGCCCCCGTCGCGAACCCTTTTCGGCCTTCCTCCCCCCGCCCGGTTTCCTGTCGTCGGGATTCGGATCCCCCTCATCGCCAGGCCACGGCCTACGAAAGGCAAGGACCAGCAACAGTGAGACATACAGGCCGAGTATGAAGACTCCGGCCCGGCTTGAGGCGGCCGAAACCACGTACCCGGCCTTGGGCACGTTGAACATGACGCGCTGGACCTGCGTGAGCGTGTAGATCTCGTCATCGGCGGTTCGGTTCGCGTCCCCCTTGAGTTTGAGTTGGCGAGCGTCGCCCTGCCTGGCCGCAGAGACCAGCCGGTGCGTCACACGATTGCCGCCGGAGTCGATTACCGAGACGATGTCGCCCTTGTGTAGTCGTGCGGCATCGACGGTTCTTGAAAACGCAAGATCGCCGGTTTGAATCGCCGGCGACATGGAGCCCGAGCGGAACATCAGTGGTTTGACACCAAAGGCGGCCCCGGCAAATGTGACGACAATGCACAGGACGCCGAGAATCGCCCCGGTGGTCAACAAGACCTCCCGAGCGGTACGAAGGGCGCCGGATTTGGTCATGAGACGTCAGAGGTACCCGTCGCAGTGAAGGTGGCCGTGGCAGTCTTGCCCTGCAAGGTGGTTACGGCGGCCACATCGAACGTCACCTGGAAGCACAGGGCTTGTGTGCCTGCCGCAGCAATCGGTCCCTGCCTTGTCGCGATGAGTGCAGTCGAGGTTGTACTGGTCAGAGCGACGGCGTTGACAAGGGTGGATGTTCCCGCCGAGCAGGTAGCGGAGCTGCCGGAGCCGGACACAGTGCCACCCACGGTTACAGTCAATTTGAGTGCTCCCGCGGTGTTGTATGCGCCGGCGTCAGTGCCTGTCAGCCCACCGGTCAATGTGTACTTGAGTGGAGCGGTGCCGTTGTTCTTGAGGGTCAAGACCTGCGCGGACGTATTGCCCGGGACCACGGCAGCCATACTCAGGGTCGTAGTCGCGTAGGAGTCAGCGTTGTTGACTTGCAGATCCAGCGTTCCGGCAGTGAAAGCCGTTCCGCTGATCACCACGTCGTCAGTCCAGTAGGCGAACGTCCCTGCAGTTCCAAGGCCCAGGGCGACGCCCAAGCTCAGAATTGCGCGAATCCGACCGGAGCGCCGACTAGGCGTCCGCCGCAAACCCTGATGTTCAGACATGTGAACTCTCTCCCTCACGTCGCCGCAAAACGAGCGCCATACCTATTCCGATGAGCAAGGCACCGGTCGCGGAATACCACCTGAGTTCGGCTGCGCCAGCGCCAGGCAACCCCGAACTCGAACTGCCGTTGCTGCCGGAGCCACCCGCTGCCGACTCCGAAAGAGTGACCCTGAACGTCAACTCTGCCGAGCGCAATCTCGTCGGATTGGTTGAGGTTGCATCGAACGACACATTGAGGTCGATCGGCGAGACCTGTCCATCGGGAATGTTGGGCGCACTCAACAGGCGGTGGTTACCCGGGGCGGACACCACCGACCACATACCGCCACCGCCGCGGGCCGTGATGTGGAGGTCGCCTGATTCGAGAAGTTGGCCAGCCTGGGATCCGATCACATCGACCGTCAGGTCGCCGGCCGTGCCGCCCTGATTGCGTATGTAGAAAGTTGCTGTTTCGGAATCGCCGGGTACCCATCGCATGGACTCATCGAACAGCGGATCGCTGATCGATTGAGTCCAGTGCACACCGTCGACGCTTAGCGCCAACTCGTCTGCCGCGAAAGCCGGCGAC
>JBDSQP010000106.1:0-9252 GCA_039929755.1 Aeromicrobium sp.
GCTCGTGTTCGGCCGCCGCGCAGGTGCCGGTGCCTCGCAATACGTCGACTCGCTCGGTGGAGAGCGTCCCTCGCTGTCCGAATCCGACGTCCAGGCAGCACGCGACCGTTCAGTCGCGCCGTTCGGCGATGGTGGTCAGGAGGGTGCTGAGAATCCCTACACCCTGCACCAGGAGTTGCAGCAGACCATGAACGATCTGGTCGGCATCATTCGCAAGGCCGACGAGGTCGAGTCCGCAATGACCAAAATCGACGAGCTCCGCGAGCGGGCCAAGCACATGGTTGTCGAGGGCCACCGCCAGTTCAATCCGGGCTGGCACCTCGCGCTCGATCTGCGCAATATGCTGCTTGTCAGCGAGTGCGTCGCGCGCGCAGCGATCATCCGCACCGAGAGCCGGGGCGGTCATACTCGCGACGACTATCCCAAGATGGATCCCGAGTGGCGTCACCAGCTGCTGGTCTGCAACGTCAAGGACGATGGCTCGGTCGATGTCCAGCACAAGGAACAGATTCCTCTGCGCCCCGACCTGCTGGCGTTGTTCGAGATGGACGAGCTGGTCAAATACTTCACACCCGCAGAGCTGTCCGAAGGGACCAAATAATGGGTAAGCAAGAGCACTTCAGCGTGTGGCGCGGCGACGCCGAGGGTGGGGACTTCGAGGACTACGACGTAGAGGTCAACGAGGGTGAAGTCGTACTCGACATCATCCATCGCATCCAGGCCACTCAGGCTCCCGACCTCGCGGTCCGCTGGAACTGCAAGGCCGGCAAATGCGGCTCGTGCAGTGCCGAGATCAACGGTCGTCCTCGTCTGCTCTGCATGACGCGTATGTCGACTCTGCCGCCGGGCGAGCCGATTGTTGTCACTCCCATGCGGACCTTTCCGGTAGTTCGCGACCTCGTCACCGACGTCTCCTTCAACTATCAGAAGGCACGTGAAGTCAGGGCGTTCGTTCCGCCGAAGGACCTCGAGCCCGGCGATTACCGCATGCAACAGGTCGACGTCGAGCGCTCGCAGGAGTTCCGCAAGTGCATCGAATGCTTCCTGTGCCAGGACACGTGCCACGTGCTCCGTGACCACGAGGAGAACAAGCCGGCATTCTCCGGCCCGCGCTTCCTGATGCGTGTCGCCGAACTCGACATGCATCCGCTCGACGCCGCACACGAAGAGGGCCTGAACCGCAAGGAGGCCGCGCAGGACGAGCACGGTCTCGGTTTCTGCAATATCACCAAGTGCTGCACCGAAGTTTGCCCAGAGCACATCAAGATCACCGACAACGCGTTGATACCGATGAAGGAGCGCGTCGTCGATCTGAAGTTCGATCCGCTCATCCGTCTCAGGAAGCGCTCGACGAAGGACTGAGCGCCTTTCGTCGGGTTGTGTGACCTGTTGCACAAAGCGTGTTGGTAAGGCAACCCTTTGTCCACAAACGCCAAGTTTTGGTCCTAGAGTGCAACCGTGTCAAACGTGATTCAGGCGCGCCGTTCGACGGTCGCCCTCAAATATGCAATGGCTGTATCAGGCCTCATCATGATGGGCTACCTGGTACTTCACATGTACGGCAACCTCAGGGCTTTCGGCGGCGCGGACGACTTCAATGCCTATGCCCAACACCTTCGCCACATCGGAGTGCCTTTCCTCCCACATGGCGGGATGATCTGGATCGTCCGGGTGTTCCTGGTCGGTGCAGTCGTCATCCATGCCTACGCTGCGGTCACGCTGTGGCGCCGTAACAAGAGGGCTGCCGGGTACGTGGGGGGCAAGCGCTACCGGACCAAGCAGAACCGGACCGGCATCCAGCGCAGCTATGCGTCGTTCACGATGCGTTGGGGCGGCGTGACGATTGCCTTGTTCATCGTCTTCCACCTCCTCAACCTCACCACCGACACGATTCACCCAGGTGGCAAGGCCGATCTTCCGTTCGACAAGCTCCACAACAGTTTCCAGTCGTGGTGGGTGCTGCTTGCCTACACCGTCGCGATGATCGCCGTGGGCTTCCACCTCTGGCACGGATTCTGGAGCGCCTTCGCGACGCTCGGCCAGAACCGAAGCTCCACGCGACGCGAATCAACTCTGAATGGTGTGGCAATTGCGACCGCCGTTCTCATCACCGTCGGATTCCTGGCGCCGCCGTTCTCGATCTACTTCTTCGGTCTGGGAGGCTGACATGACAGACACCACAGCTACGGATGGGCCGGCACAGTTCCACGCTGTCGGCGAGGACATCCGCGACACAAAGGCTCCTGCCGGCCCGATCCAGGAACGCTGGGACACTCGCAAGTTCGAAGCCAAACTCGTCAACCCGACCAACAAGCGCAAGCTGTCGGTGATCATCGTCGGTACGGGTCTGGCCGGTGCCTCGGCAGCCGCGACCCTCGGTGAAGCCGGCTACCAAGTCAAGAGCTTCTGCTACCAGGACAGCCCGCGTCGCGCCCACTCGATTGCCGCACAGGGCGGCATCAACGCGGCCAAGAACTACCGAAATGACGGCGACAGCACCTACCGCCTCTTCTACGACACGGTAAAGGGCGGCGACTTCCGCTCGCGCGAGTCCAACTCCTATCGCCTCGCGCAGGTGTCGGCCAACATCATCGACCAGTGTGTCGCCCAGGGCGTCCCATTCGCCCGCGAGTACAGCGGTCTTCTCGACAACCGATCCTTCGGTGGCGTCCAGGTCTCGCGAACGTTCTACGCACGCGGCCAAACTGGTCAGCAACTCCTGATCGGCGCCTATCAAGCCCTTGAACGCCAGATCGGCGAGGGCGCGGTCGACATGAACACGCGCCACGAAATGCTTGACCTCATCGTCGTCGATGGCAAGGCTCGCGGCGTCGTTGTCCGAGACATGGTCACCGGCGCGATCGAGACGCATTTCGCCGACGCCGTCGTGCTCGCCTCCGGCGGCTACGGCAACGTCTACTTCCTGTCGACCAACGCGATGGGTTGCAACGTCACCGCCACGTGGCGCGCGCATCGCAAAGGCGCCTATTTCGCCAATCCCTGTTACACGCAGATCCACCCGACCTGCATCCCGGTGAGCGGCGACCACCAGTCCAAGCTCACGCTTATGAGCGAGTCGCTCCGCAACGACGGACGTATCTGGGTTCCCAAGGAGAAGGGTGACGAACGACCCGCCACCCAGATTCCCGAGGATGAGCGCGACTACTATCTGGAGCGCCGCTATCCGGCGTTCGGCAACCTGGTTCCCCGCGACATCGCCTCGCGTGCTGCGAAGACCGCCTGTGACGAAGGCTTCGGCGTCGGCCCCGGTGGGCTTGGCGTCTATCTCGACTTCGCCGACGCCATCAAGCGTCTCGGTCGCGAAGCAGTCGAAGAGAAGTACGGCAATCTCTTCGACATGTATGCGCGCATCACTGGTGAGAACCCATATGAAACTCCAATGCGCATCTACCCGGCCATCCACTACACAATGGGCGGTCTCTGGGTCGACTACGACCTCCAGAGCAACATTCCCGGCTTGTTCGTGACTGGCGAGGCCAACTTCTCCGACCAGGGTGCCAACAGGCTTGGCGCCTCGGCCCTGATGCAAGCATTGGCCGACGGCTATTTCGTCCTTCCCAACACGATCGGCGACTATCTTGCCGGTGGCGGATTCGAACCCGTCGACGAGTCGCACCCGGCCGCGCAGGAAGCTAAGGCCGCGGTGGTGGACCGCATCGACAAGCTGCTCAGCGTCAACGGTGAACGTACGGTCGACTCCTTCCATAAGGAACTCGGTCACATCATGTGGGAGTACTGCGGGATGGAACGCACCGAGGGCGGGCTCATGAAGGCCGTCGCCCTCATCCGTGAGCTCAAGGAAGAGTTCTGGAAAGACGTGAAAGTCACCGGCGTCAACGAGGACCTCAATCAGACGCTAGAGCGGGCCGGCCGCGTCGCCGACTTCTTCGAGCTCGGCGAGCTCATGTGCATCGACGCGCTCGTGCGGTCCGAATCCGCCGGTGGTCACTTCCGTGCGGAAAGTCAGACCGAAGACGGGGAGGCGCTTCGCAACGACGAAGAGTTCGCTCACGTCGCGGCCTGGGAATTCGGGGGCGAAACTCCGGTCCTTCACAAAGAACCGCTCGACTTCGAGTACATCGAAATGAAGCAGAGGAGCTACAAGTGAAAATCACTCTGCGCGTATGGCGCCAAAAGGGAGCCGACGACAAGGGCAAGATGGTCACTTATGGCCTCGAAGATGTCTCGCGGGACATGTCGTTCCTCGAAATGCTCGATGTCTTGAACGAACAGCTCACGCTGACCGGTGACGAGCCCATCGCGTTCGACCACGATTGCCGCGAAGGTATTTGTGGCGCCTGTGGTGTCGTCATCAATGGCATCGCCCATGGTCCCGAAGTCACTACTACCTGCCAGTTGCATATGCGCAGCTTCGAGGACGGCGCCGTTATCGACGTCGAGCCGTGGCGGGCAGGAGCCTTTCCGGTCGTCAAAGACCTCGTCGTCGACCGTTCCTCGTTCGACCGGATCATCCAGGCCGGCGGCTTCATCAGTGCCCCCACCGGTTCTGCTCCTGATGCCCACGCGGTTCCCGTACCCAAGAGGGACGCCGACCACGCCTTCGATGCGGCGACCTGTATCGGTTGTGGTGCCTGTGTGGCGGCCTGCCCCAACGGTTCGGGAATGTTGTTCACAGCCGCCAAGATCACCCACCTCGGTCTCCTCCCACAGGGTCAGCCCGAACGCGATTCACGCGTCGTCGGCATGATCAACGCCCATGATGACGAAGGCTTCGGCGGGTGTACCAACATCGGCGAATGCACCTCGGCCTGCCCCAAGAGCATCCCGCTCGACGTGATCAGCCAGCTCAACCGAGACCTGATGGGTGCTCTGGCCAACTCCAGACTTGACCAGTAGGTCGTTCCCCCCGTACCAAATTGTGAGGGCGGCTGGGCTGGCCCGACAGTTTACTTAGCCAAAGTAATTAGGTATGCTAACTATATGCCAACCGATTCTCAGAAACTTGCCCAGTCGGTTGTCCGCCTTTCACGACGCCTACGCCAGGAACGCCACTCCGATCTGACCGCAAATCAGCTGTCCGTCCTCGGAGCCCTACGAACCAAAGGCCCCTTGTCGCCGAGCGCGATCGCCGCGCACGAGCGCGTACAACCGCCGTCCATCACCCGGACGATCAATTGCCTCGATGAGGCCGGACTGGTCAACCGCGATCCGCACCCGGAAGACGGCCGACAAATAGTGGTGTCGATCTCCGACAAAGGTGAAGAAGTGCTCGCCGCCGAACGCGCCCGACGCGATCAATGGCTGGCCAAGCGCTTCGCCGAACTCACGGCCGCCGAACGCAAGCTCTTGCGCGAAGCAACCGACGTGCTCGACCAGCTGACCGCTTCGTGAGCCCCACGTTCCAAGCCCTCCACGTCCGCAACTACCGCATCTATGCCGCTGGCGGACTCATCTCCAACACCGGGACGTGGATGCAGCGAGTCGCCCAGGACTGGCTTGTTCTCCAACTCACCCACAGCGGCACGGCGCTCGGCATCGCCACCGGCTTGCAATTGTTGCCTGCGCTGTTGCTCTCGCCGATCGCCGGAGTAGTGGCCGACCGTTATCCAAAACGTACGATTCTGCGGTTCACGCAGCTTGCGATGGCCCTTCCCGCCGCCGTTCTCGGTACCCTGGCCGTGACTGGCGCGGTGCAGATCTGGCACGTCTTCGCCCTTGCCTTCATCTTCGGCGTGGGCACTGCGTTCGACGCCCCGGCCCGTCAGTCGTTTGTTGTCGAGATGGTCGGCAAAGACGACCTGGCCAACGCAGTCGGCCTGAACTCGGCTTCATTCAATTCCGGTCGCATGATCGGCCCTGCCGTCGCCGGAATCATGATTGCGGCCCTCGGCTCGGGCGTGGGCGCAACCGGCTGGGTCATCCTCATCAACGCCGTCAGTTATGTCGCCGTCTTCATCTCGCTCAACCTTCTTGACGCTTCCAGGTTGCGTCCCGCCCCTGTCATGGGCAATCGGCAAGGTGCCGTGCGCGATGGCGTCCGCTACGTACGCTCCAGGCCCGACCTGATCCTCATCCTCATGTGCGTGTTCTTCGTCGGTACCTTCGGCATGAACTTCCAGATGACAAGCGCCCTGATGGCCACTTCGGTCTTCCACAAGGGCGCGGGGGAGTACGGCATCCTCGGCTCGATCATGGCGGTCGGCTCCTTGGTTGGCGCGCTCATCGCCGCGCGTCGGACGAAGTCGCGGCTCGGAATGGTCGTCGTCGCCGGATTAACCTTCAGCATCTTGGAGATTGCTGCCGGCCTCATGCCGAGCTATCTGTCCTTCGCGCTGATTCTGCCACTGCTGGGTCTGAGCGCCCTGACCATGGTTACCTCGGCCAATGCAATGATCCAGATGACATCGAGCGCCCATATGCGCGGGCGCGTCTCGGCGCTCTACCTGATGATCTTCCTCGGAGGCACGCCGTTCGGGGCACCCCTCATCGGCTGGATCGGCGAGTCGTTCGGCGCCCGGTGGACGCTGCTGTTCGGTGGCGCAGTGTCGACGATCGGCATCCTCTTCGCCACCGGCTACTACTGGCACCGCCAGGGCATACTGCGGTCACAACTGAGGACGTCAGCCCACGAAATTCGGTTGTCCTACGGACGCCGGATCCACGCCCAGACGTAGCCAGTTCCTAGGCGGGGACGACGACGCTTAGCGGCAGGCCACGGCACGGCAGGAATTCGCTCACGTTCGTGAGGTCCACGAGCGTCCCCGTCGGCGTATGCGGGTCGGCCGAGGCAACCGCGCGCCCGATGTGGTTCACCAGGGTCGCCCTGTCTCCGGCTTGTCGGAGCTTTGGAAGCAACATGGTTTCGAGGGTCTCGACGAGCGTGTCCGCACCGACGACCCCGACCATCGCCTCGCCGACTAGAACAGGCATGGTTGACGTGACGACGTATTCATCGGTGCAGACGAAGTCCACGTAGGGCCCGGTGATGTGTCTGCGCCTGGTACGCAGGGGAGTGCGGAACCATTCGTGTCGCGTGTAGTCCAGCGGATCCCCGCTGGCAGGTGCGGCGGACTCGGCGAGGAGTTGCTGATTTTCTCCTTGCCACCAGGCCAGATAGAGGTGCTGATCGCTTAGCGCGTCGGGGGAGGCGACAAATCCGGTGCCGACGATCTCTTCGCGCTCAAGAATGACGCGCGCGAGTGGTTCGATCACCGTACCCGCGAGTGAGCTGCTCACCGGGCCGGCGGTGAACTGTTCGGTCAGCCGCTCCCGCATGCGTTCAAGGTCCTCGAACAGTTCACCGAAGAACGACTCGATTGTCGCGGCGCAAGCGGCAATGTCCAGCGATTCAAGCTGCATGGAATACATCAACTCCTGACTCGACGCGACAATTCTCACCTGAGTGTCGCATGCATTTCTGCAACCCATTCGAGGGCAGCATTGACATGATCGCGTACGCCTTTTCGTGCTGCGTCGCCGTCACGCCTTTCGACCGCATCGACGATCGCGGTGTTGTGGAGCAACGCTTCGGCGCAAAATTTCGGGTCGCTGTACGGCATGCGCATCAGTGCTCCGAAGTCTGACTCGAGGCGCACCAGCTCCCGGGTCATTCGGGCGGATTGCGTGAGCGCCGCGAGGGATAGGTAGAGCTCGGCCTCTGCGTGCCTCCAATGGCCCACGTTGTCTTCTTGCTCCGAAGGGAGCAACTCCCGAAGTCCCGCAACGTCGTTGTCGTCCGCGTGGCGTGCCGCAAGTTCGGCACAACCGCAGAGGATCACCGAATACAGGGTGGCTCGATCGCGAAGCTCGACGCGTGTCATCAATGCGAGCCGTTTTTTGAGGAACTCATCGTCGGGGTGCTTGGGGCGGGTGACGAAGCTGCCGCCGCCTCGTCCCCTGGTGGTCGTGACCAGTCCCTGAGAGCGAAGTGCGACAAGGGCTTCGCGAGCGGTGACCGTTGCAACGCCAAGCATCGACGCGAGTTCGGGCTCACTCGGAAGACGTTCGCCGTCTGTGAGGATGCCCGAGGTGATGGCTTGCGCAAGGCGCTTCTCGACTCGTTCGGCCCGGCCTTCGTCGCCGATTGGCGCGAAGATTGCCGAGCGTGCACGCGTCGAAGACCTGCGCACCTTCGCCATTCCTGGCCCCCTCTGTCGCTCGAAACTGCGTGCCCGAGACACTAGATTTTTAACATCTGGTTCTATATGATTTCGAACTATCGTGACCAAGTTCGTCCCGAAATGCAAGCCGAGAGAGAGCATTTGTTCATGGCGGCAACATCCACCGAATCAACGCCGGCCCCGTCTGCAAGCGGCGCAGTCAACCACGCTGTTTCCCTGCGCGGAGTGGTCAAGAATTTCGGTGATGTGATGGCCGTCGACGGTGTCGATCTCGACATCGCGGACGGGGAATTCTTCTCGATGCTCGGTCCATCGGGCTCGGGCAAGACCACGGTTCTGCGCCTGATCGCCGGTTTTGAGCAGGCGAGTGCCGGCATCATCCTGCTTGGGGGCGAGGATGTCACGGCCAAAGCGCCTTTCGATCGCGACGTCAACACGGTGTTTCAGGATTACGCGCTCTTCCCGCACATGTCGGTTCTGGAAAATGTCGCCTACGGTCTCCGGGTCCGAGGTATTCACAAGTCCGAGCGACACCAGCTTGCGAGGGAGGCCCTGGGCACGGTGCGGCTCGAGAATCTCGCGGACCGCAAGCCCGGCCAGCTCTCCGGTGGTCAGCGCCAACGAGTTGCGCTTGCCCGGTCAATCGTCGTACGCCCGAAGGTCCTGCTCCTCGATGAGCCGCTCGGTGCCCTCGACCTCAAGTTGCGCGAGCAGATGCAGGTCGAGCTCAAACAGCTCCAACGCGAACTCGGCATCACCTTCGTGTTCGTGACCCACGACCAGGAGGAGGCGCTGACGCTCAGCGACCGTGTCGCGGTGTTTAGCGACGGCAAGATCGTCCAACTTGGGTCGCCGAAGGAGATCTACGAGCACCCGACATCGGAGTATGTGGCCTCGTTCGTTGGCACGTCCAACATCTTCGGAAGCGAGACCTCTTCGCGTCTTCTCGGTCGTGCAGGCACCCACGCGCTCCGGCCGGAAAAGATCACCCTGCATCCCGAATCCGCTGTTTCTACGAGTCCAGAAAATGGTGCCATCCGGGCCGAGGGAGTCATCACAGAGTCGATCTATCTCGGCGCCGGACACCGGATCCATGTCCTGCTCGACGACGGCACGAGACTCATCGTGCTTGAGCAGAGCACCGGCTCCG
>JBDSQP010000107.1:0-15543 GCA_039929755.1 Aeromicrobium sp.
CGTCGGTTGGGAAGCGCTGTCGCTCGACACCTCGGCAGTCAATGATCAGGACGGGTTCTACGAAGAGCTGAGCATCAGCTGGGGATTGCCACCGTGGTTCGGTAACAATCTTGACGCTCTGTTCGACATTCTCGGCGAAATCACTTCGGTGCCGACAGTCCTCATCTGGGATGACCTCGGGCATCTCGGCGCGAAGCAGCCGGACTTCACTGCCGCCGTCCTTGATGTCTTGAGGGACTGCGTCGAACAGGCTCAGACCTTTTCGGTCGTCCTGCGTGGCGATTCCGGTGTCAGTATGTTCGACGCGTTGCTTTGAGCAGGAGCTTTCGCAACAGAATCTGCGCTGATGGTTCCAGCGTCGCCAGGGCTGATTCGGCCTGAAGTTCAAGGGCGGCGATGTCGGTTTCGACGGCTTCAGCTGCGCCAGTGGAGACTATGAGCTCACGTAAGGCATCGATGTGGTCGGCGTTGCCGAGCCCGCGGCGGAGAAGTTCGATCCCGGCAGCGTCGGTGAGTTCGGCCGTGCGGGCAATGAGAACTGTCCGCTTGCCTTCGCGCAGATCGTCGCCGGCAGGCTTGCCGGTGACACTGGGATTGCCGAAGACACCGAGGAGGTCGTCACGCAATTGGAACGCTTCGCCAAGCGGAAGTCCGAACGACGTCAGTTTTGCGAGCACCTTGTCATCGGCCCCCGCGAGGGCAGCTCCCACATGCAGTGGTCGTTCGATCGTGTATTTGGCAGATTTGAACCGGACGACGCGCATGGCTTCGTTGACCGAGAACGCGGTGCGCGTCTGCCCGATGACGTCGAGGAACTGACCCGCGACGACCTCGGTCTTGCACAGGTCGAAATAGCCGAACGCCCGGCTCAGGTTCGCCAGCACAGTTGGCGAGAGGTCGGCCGCACTTCGGAGCATTTCATCGGCCCAAGACAGCATCAGGTCCCCGAGCAGTACGGCAGCAGAGCGGCCAAACTGGGCAGCGTCTCCGAGGCCGTCTGCGGCAAGGTGACTGGCCTCGAAGGCTCGGTGGGTGCTCGGTTTGCCGCGACGGGTGTCGGACTCGTCCATCAGGTCGTCGTGAGCGAGCGCACTGCCCTGGAGCCATTCGAAAGCTGCCGAGGCAGCCGTGATGCCCGGGTCGTCCGGATCGCCACCGGCGACGAGCCAACCGGCTTGACAGAACTCGGGCCGGAGTCTCTTACCGCCGGCCACAAAGTCGGCGGCGGCATCGATGAACGGTGCCAAATCAGATCCCAATTCCTCGAGTCTGAGCCGCTGACCGGCCACGAAGGACGACAACTGCTCATCGATGCTTGTCCGGAATTCGGATGCGTCCTGAGGTGCCGTCACATGCTGGACGATACCGTTGACCCATGGTGAAGCCCCAACTGTCTCTTGCCGAAGAGCTCAAAGCCCGCACGCCGAGCTTTTCGTTTGAGTTCTTCCCGCCCAAGGACGATGCGGGCGAAGAGTTGCTTTGGCAGACGATCGCCGAGCTCGAACCGCTCAATCCGACCTTCGTGTCTGTCACGTATGGCGCCGGCGGCACGAGTCAGGAACGTACGGTCCGGATCACCGCGCGCATCGCGGAGTCCACGTCGATGCGCCCCGTCGGCCACCTGACTCTGGTGGGACAGAGCAAGGGCGAGATCGAGTCTGTTCTCAAGCAGTATGCCGCGGCCGGTGTAGTAGACGTCCTCGCGCTTCGGGGCGACCCCAAAGGCGGGCCGCGGGCCCCGTGGGAGAGCACGGCTGATGGCATGGATCACGCGATTGAGCTCGTCGAACTGGCCGATGACCTCGGCGGGTTCTGTATCGGCGTCGCAGCCTTCCCCGAAGGCCATCCGGATGCCGAGAGCCTCGACGCGTGCGCCCAGATTCTGGTCGACAAGGCCAATGCGGGCGCTTCATATGCGGTGACGCAGCTCTTCTTTCGCGCGTCTGACTACATCTCGCTGGTCGAACGAGTGCGTGCTCTCGGCTCGGACATTCCGATCGTTCCGGGGATCATGCCGATCCTCAACTTCGCTCAGGTGAGCCGTATGGCCGAACTGTCCGGCGCTGAGCTCCCGCGCGAAGTGCTGGACCAGGTCGAGCCAATCAAGGATGACAAGGTAGCGGTTCGGGCCAAAGGCATCGAGCTCGCCACACAGTTGTGCCGCGATCTGTTGGTCGCTGGGGCGCCCGGACTGCATTTCATCACCCTCAACCGTTCCAAGGCAACGCGCGAAATCTTCGAAAACCTCCGCGCTGCCGGCGACCTTTAGGCCCTGGCCGATCCGACGGCTTCGGCGATCGCTGCGGTTGCCATGCCGATCAATTCGAGCGAACTGCCCGGATGTGCGTGGGCGCCGGCAAAGAAGACGCCGCCTGTCGGTTTGACGCCGGGCAGCGCAAAGGCCGTCGACGTTCCTTGCCACTGCCAGCCCCAATGGCATTGGCGGACCAGTTCGACTGGAGACTGCTCCCAGCGATTGACGATCGAGTCGCGCAGATCGAGGCCGCACCTCGCCATGGCCAGAACCGGGTCTTCGCCGCGGCCGTGCTCGATCGTCCACTGACCCGGCCTGTTCGTCCACATCCGAATGGGCGGATTGGAATGGATCATGATTTCGTCGGCCATCTCAGGAGCCGAACTGTCGAGAGTGACGTACGTACGGGATGGCGGTATGAGCCGCAATTCCGGGGATGGACGCAGGGGAGTCGGATTGTTCGGCGCACACCAGATGACGATGTCGGCAGGCACTACGCCGCCGGACGTCTCCACACCTGAGGCCAGGCCATCGGTAAATCGGATGCCACTGGCTGACGTATCGAAAAGGACGTCGACCTTGCGTTCCTCAAGCCGAGTCGTCAATGCGTCGGCGAGGGCGGGCCGGCCGCCGGGGAAGCGCCAAAGCCCGAAGTTGCGTTCGACATGATGGGTGACGGCGACGAAACCGGGAGTGAGCCGAACGTCGTGCCCTTCCAGTCGCGGCGGATCCAGGATGATCTTGCGCAAGTAGTACTGGCGGAAATCCCTTTTCGCGACCCGGGCGAGTGAGCGGCGGACACGAAGTGCGCGCCATTGGGCGGAGTCGAAATCGTTCTTGCTACTCAAAGTTTTGTCGAGGGCAACCCTGCGGAGGCTGTCCCACACGGGCGTGAAGGAGTCGACCCAAGGCGACCATTGGTCGCTCTCGAACGTCGACATGAGCGCGTCGTGTTGACCTCCGCGATTGCCCATGGGCAGGTCGAAGATGAGCCTGTCCTTGAACACATGTCGACGCCCCGCGATCTGCTCGAACTCGATCGTTTGCTCCAACTGGCGGCCGGACTTGCGGAACAGGTCCCTGAAAACGCCGGGCAGTGTCACCGCCTCACGATGGGTCTGCCACTCGAGTCCGTCACGGGTCACGCCTCTCAGCTCGCCACCGAGAGTGTCCGCCTGTTCGATCAACGTCACGTGGTGACGCAGCTTTGCGAGACGCACCGCTGCAGAAAGTCCGGCGAATCCGCCGCCGACGACCACCACGTTTGCCATGTGCGCAGACTAACGGGCGAATGCTCGAGTCCCCGCTGGACGTGGCACAGTTATGCCCATGGGCCCGGTGCGTACTGAAGTGATGTGGCAATCAGTACTCGATGCGGTTGCCCTTGCCGGCGGAAGCGGCGCGGCCCTCGACATTCTCGACCTCGGCGGCGGCACAGGTGGAGACGCAGTGCGCCTCGCGCTTGCCGGTCATCGGGTGACTGTCGTCGATCCGAGCCCCGACGCGCTGGCCTCCCTTCATCGTCGTTCGGTCGAGGACGGAGTGGAGGGGACAGTTGCCGGAATACTGGGCGATGCCGCCGACCTCGCCTCGCACGTCCCGGCCAAGTCGTTCGATCTGGTGCTCTGCCACGGGGTTCTGGAGTATGTCGATGACCCGGGCCAGGCACTTGCCGCGATCGCGCTGGTCCTTCGTCCAGGCGGACTCGTCAGTATTGTCGTCGCCAGTCGACATTCCGCAGTTTTTGCTCGGGCCTTGGCGGGAGATTTCGAAAAGGCCGAAAGCCTGTTCGCCGCATCCGCACAGGACTGGAACCTGCGAGCAGACGGGCCGAGAAAGTACGTGCTCGCGGAAATCAACGACCTGCTGTCGGCCCATCGGCTGACCGTGATCGATACCAACGCCTTGCGGGTTTTTGCCGATCTCGTGCCAAGCGCTCTGGTTGATTCCGAGCCTGGTGCGCGCGCTCGGCTGTACGCTTTGGAAAAGGCTGTGAAGAAGTCGCCAGAGTTTGCTGCCCTGTCCGCTGGCCTCCAATCGATAGCGCGCCTAGACTTGACATCAGAACAACCCGATCGAGGAGGCAACAGTGCCGCTCTCTGAAGAAGAGGCCCGGCTGCTCCATCAGCTTGAGCAGTCGCTCGCCGCTGAAGATCCAGACTTTGCGTCGACGCTTCGCGGGTCCAAGTTGTTTGCCCACAACCGCAAGATTGCACTGTTCGCCGCGCTCGGCTTCGTGGTCGGCGTCATTCTCCTTTTCGCTGGCGCAGTCATGGCGATCACTGTTGTCGGCGTGATCGGGTTCATCTCGATGCTGGCGTCGGTCTATGTGTTCCTCAACGCCTACCGCCGCGGAATCGGAACCGTCGAAGAAGAGGCAAACCACAATGCTCCACCCAAGCCCTCCGGATCCTTCGTGGATCGGATGGAGGAGCGGTGGAACCGCCGCCAGGAGGGCGACGACTACCGCTGACCCGCTGATTTGGTGGTGAGCGACTGAATTTCGCTCCACAATGCAAAGGTTCACCTGAGCCGCTCCCGTAGGGGGCGGTTTTTTGCTGTCCTGACGGGGTTTTCGACTCGAATGTCGCGGCCCATACACGGTCCCTAAAAACCCCGCAAATCTTCGCGATTCGTGTTGCGAGTGGTGAAAAGTGGAGTATGGTGGTGCGAAATGGAGCGTCTGGGGAAGGACGAGGTGAATTGGGGTGAGTCCGGTTGACATCGCTAACTTCTTCGGCACCTTCACCCCCCGTCTCGATGACAAGGGGCGTCTCTTCCTGCCTGCCAAGTTCCGGCCGCGTCTCGAACACGGGGTCGTCCTCACTCGCGGACAGGAAAACTGCATCTACGGCTGGACTCCCGAAAGCTTCAATGCCTTCACCGACCGAGTGCGAAACACTCCCTTCACCAACAAGGACGCGCGCAACTTCCTCCGCATGCTGTTCTCCGGTGCCTCTGACGAGACGCCCGACAAGCAGGGTCGTATTTCGGTCCCTCCGGTATTGCGCACGTGGGCGCACCTCGACAAGGAATGCGTTGTCGTCGGCGCCATGGATCGAATCGAAATCTGGGATGCGGGCCGCTGGGCCGAATTCTCCGACGCACAGGAACAACCGTTCGCCGATATGTCCGAAGAAGTGATGCCCGGCGTCTTCTAGGCGTTATGCGAGATCTCTGACCGTTTGGCACTGACATCACTTCCCCGGTGTCAGAACCACCCGGTCGGGGGTCTGGCAGAACGACAGGGACCGGGCCGTAAGAGGAAGAAGTGGAAGAGACGATGAAAGCAAAGACGAGGCGGGTCCGACACGATGTCGCTGATTCGTTGATGCTCATGGGCTTCTCGCTCGGAGCATCCGTTGCAGTCGCCTCTGTGTTTGCCCTTGCGACCCGGGTCGCGTGGTGACATGACCGAGCCCAAGCCCATCTCCGAGTTGCACAGTCCGGTGCTTCTCGACCGTGTACTCGAACTCCTGTCACCATCTCTTTCGAAGCCCGGCGCAGTCGTCGTGGATGCGACCCTGGGCCTCGGTGGACACACCGAGGCCTTTCTGAAGGCCTTCCCGGAGGTCCATGTCATCGGCATCGACCGTGACCCGGTCGCACTCGACAAGGCCCGTGCGCGGCTCAAACCATTCGGTGACCGCGTCACCTTCGCCGCAGCGGTCTATGACGAGATCGGCGACGTCGTGCGAGAAGCCGGCCACGATCACATCGGGGGAGTCCTGTTCGACCTTGGCGTTTCCTCGATGCAGCTTGATGTCGCAGAGCGCGGCTTTTCCTACTCGCAGGATGCTCCGCTGGACATGCGTATGAATCCCGATGACGCACTGACGGCCGCCGGCATCCTCAACACCTACAGCGCGACGGACCTCATACGGATCCTGCGGACCTACGGTGAGGAGAAGTTCGCCAAGAGCATCGCGCTGAACGTCGTCGCCCAACGCGAGACCGAGCCGTTCACGACAAGCGCACGCCTGGTCGACCTGATCCGGGACTCCATGCCGATGTCGGCGAAGCGTACTGGCGGCAACCCCGCAAAGCGTACGTTCCAGGCCCTGCGCATCGAGGTCAACGACGAACTCGGCGCGATCGTTCGCGCCCTTCCTGCTTCGCTGGACGCACTTGAAGTCGGCGGCCGAGTCGTTGTTCTGGCCTACCACTCACTTGAGGACCGCCTGACGAAGCAGGCGTTCGCGAAGGTCACAACGAGCAGTGCGCCGCGCGACCTTCCGGTCGTACCGGTGGACATGCTTCCCAAGTTCAAGCTCGTCACCCGCGGCTCGGAGCAGGCCAGCGCGGAAGAAATTGCCGTGAATCGCCGTGCCCAGTCGGTCCGCTTGCGTGCGGTTGAACGGATCACAGCATGAACTTCTCCCCACAAAACTACTCGCTTCGCTCACACTTTCGCGGGGACCCCAAGTGAGTGCGCTCGCCAGTCCCAGGGTCAGAAGCAACCGTCCGGCCGCCCAGCCCAAGCGGCTGCGACTCGTCGCGCCGGCGCGGAGCAACGCAAGCCGCACGCCATTCGTCGTAGTCGTGATCACGGTGATTTCGCTTGGACTCGTCGGCCTCATCTTCATGAGCACTCTGCTTCAGGGACAGGCCTTCGAACTCGCACGGCTCGATCGTGAGGCCTCGGCTCTCCAGACGCAGCAGGATTCACTGATCCATGACATCAACATGCTGAAGAGTCCGGCCGGCCTCGCTTCCTCGGCCGTGGCGTATGGCATGGTGCCCAACGCGAATCCGGTGTTCCTCAGGCTCAGCGACGGAAAGGTCATCGGTACGCCCGCCGCCGCTCTGCCCGGTACCAATGTGAAGCGGGTCCAGCGATGACCAAGAGGCAGCGGCTTACTCGAAACCGTCTCCGCATCTGCCTTGCCATCGTGTTCCTGGTCTTCGGGATATTCGGGCTCCGTCTGTTCCAGATCCAGGGGATTGATTCCCAGGCCTATGCAGCCATGGCGGTCAACGCCGGAACCACAAAGGTCACGGTGCCAGCGCCTCGCGGCGACATCACCGACCGCAACGGGGTTGCGCTGGCGAGCAGCACAGATGGCATGACGTTGACTGCGGACCCGAGTATGACGTCAGAAAACGCGACCCAGATCGCCCGAATCCTCGTACAGACCCTGGGCAACAAGATCGATTACTTCGACTCGGTTTCCAAACTCCGAACGCCAAAGTCGCGTTTCGTCTACCTCATTCATCAGGTGCCCCAGTGGAACGCCAACAAAGCGTTGACGGCGATTGCCAAGGCCGGTTACACCGGGGTCTTCAGTGAGAAGGAATCGATCAGGACCTATCCGGGTGGCACTCTCGCCGCCAATCTCCTGGGCTACCTTGACGGCAGCGGTAAGGGTGTTGCGGGCATCGAGCAGGAATTCAACAAGGAGTTGACCGGCAAGAACGGGTCCAGCACTTTTGAGGTGTCACCGACCGGCGAGCGAATCCCGATGGCAGACAGCACCGTCACGAAGATGACGCCGGGTTCCGATGTGACGACGACGATCGACCGTGATCTTCAGTGGTATGCCGACCAGCGCCTCGCTGACGCCGTCCAGGCCTCCAGTTCGGACTGGGGTCTCGCGATCACGATGGACATCCGCACGGGACAGATTGTGCAGATGTCGCAGGTCCCGACGTTCAATCCCGATACGCATACGGGAATGAGTAGCTACAACACCGTGTCCCGCGCGCTGCAGACCGTCTACGAACCGGGCAGTGTGCAGAAGACGGTGACCTTCTCCGCTCTGGCTGACCAGGGCAAGATCAGTCCCGACTCTAAGATTGTGGTTCCGTCGAAGCTCGTGATCGACAAGTTCCCGATCGGTGACTACTGGCAGCACGGCACGATCCATCTGACCGCGGCCGGCGTCATCGCGAAGTCCTCCAACATGGGCACGATCGTTGCCTCGCAGCAACTGAGCGACCAAACGATGCACGACTATTTGACCCGCTTCGGTTTCGGTGTCAAGACGGGGATCACCCTTCCTGGCGAATCTGCAGGCATCCTCGCCCCGGGGAACAAATGGACCAAAGCCAATCACGCCACGATCGCCTTCGGTCAGGGCATCTCGGTCACGGCCCTCCAGATGGTCAGGGCCGTCGGTGCCATTGCCAACGGCGGAATGATGATCGACCCATCGGTCGTCTCAGCCATCACTTCGCCCGGTGGCAAGAAGTCGACGGTTCCTGCTAAGGAAGGTCGCCGGGTCATCTCTTCGAAGGCCGCCGCGGCTGTCACCCGGATGATGGAGGCGGTCACGGCTCCCGACGGCACCGCACCGGCTGCCGCGATCAAGGGGTACCGGGTCGCAGGTAAGACCGGCACCGCCTGGCGAGTCAACCCGATCACGGGCCGCTACGTCCACGGTCAGAACACGGTGTCGTTCATGGGATTCGCGCCGGCCGACAACCCGCGCTTCCTCACCTACATCGTTCTCGACAAGCCCTATAGCAATGCCGGCGGTGGCTCGACCGCATCGCCGGTCTTCCACGACATCATGTCGATGGCGCTCGAGCGTTTCGGCGTCGAACCGACGGGCTCACCCAGCCCCAAGGTTGCACAGACCTGGTGAAGAGCGACTCGGCTAGGCTCGGCAAGTGCCCGAATTGATGCGTGTCCGACCGCGCACCGCACCACGCCTTTCGTTGACCGCAATCGCCGATTACCTCGGCCTGACGACGGACTCGGACGCGGTGGTCACCGGCGTTGCCCTGAACACCGCCAACGTCGAACCTGGCGATCTGTATGCGGCACTCCCAGGTGCGAAGGTCCATGGCGCCCAGTTCGCCGCGGTTGCCCTTGAGGCGGGTGCTGTTGCAGTGCTGACCGATCCGACGGGTGCGGCAATGATCAGCGGGCTTCCGGTCCTCGTAGTCGAATCGCCACGTGCGGTTCTTGCCGGTTTGAGCAGCTTTGTCTACGACGATCCGAGCGGCTCTTTCGCGACGGTTGGGATTACCGGTACGCAGGGCAAGACCACGACCACATACCTGGCCGCCTCAGCGTTGGAGGGTTCGCGCGTAGCGGTCATCGGCACGATCGGAACACAAATCAATGGCGTTCCAGCAGAGTCGGCCTTGACGACCCCCGAGGCTCCCCAGCTGCAGGCGCTGTTCGCGGTCATGCGTGAGGAGAGCGTCGACGTCTGCGCCATGGAAGTCTCAAGTCACGCAATGGTTCAGGGGCGGGTTGACGGGTTCCAGTTCGACATCGCCGTGTTTCTCAATCTCGGCCGCGACCATCTCGATTTCCACCGTGACCTCGAGGACTACTTCCAGGCGAAAGCCTCGCTCTTCACCCCAGAGCATGCCCGCAGAGCCGTCATCAATGTTGACGACGCCCATGGCCGGCGGCTCATCGAACAAACCGTGCTTCCCGTGACGACCTTCTCGACAGAGGGGGCGGCCGCGGACTGGCGCGCGGTCAACATTCGTCCGCACCGCCTTGGCACCGATCTCAATGTGATCGGTCCTGAAGGCCAAGCATTCGACCTGGCTGTGCCCTTGGCCGGCGTCTTCAATGTGTCGAATGCCCTCGCCGTCGTCGCTTCCCTCACAGAGGCAGGATTCGATCCCCTGCAACTTGCCGCCGGAATCGCCAACTGTCGCGGTGTGCCCGGACGGATGGAACGGGTCGATGTCGGACAGCCCTACACCGTCGTCATCGACTACGCGCACAAACCTGACGCTGTGGCAGCTGTCCTCAAAGCCCTGAGGCCTGTGACGGCGGGGCGGCTGATCATGGTTCTCGGCGCGGGTGGAGACAGGGACCACGGCAAACGGCCGCTCATGGGTGAGGCAGCGGCGCACGACGCCGACATCCTCATCATCACTGACGACAATCCGCGTACGGAGAACCCGGCCGCGATACGAACTGCCGTCCTCGAAGGCACTGAGAGCGGATCCGCCACGGTCATGGATATCGCAGGTCGCAGGGAGGCAATTGCCAAGGCTGTGGAGATTGCCCGAAACGGGGACACGGTTGTTGTCGCCGGCAAGGGGCATGAACGGGGTCAGGAGATCGCCGGCGTCATCCATCCGTTCGACGATCGCGACGTTTTGATCGATCTCATCGGGTCGTCGACATGATTGCGTTGACGCTGCAGGAGATTGCGGACCTCACCGGTGGTCAGATCCATGGTGATGCCGGTGTCGAAGTGAATGGAGCTGCAGCTGTTGACTCCCGCCGGGTCGCCGCTGGGGGATTGTTCGTGGCCATTGCCGGCGAGCATGTCGACGGCCACGAGTTCGTCCCGCAGGCGCTCGCTGCCGGTGCAGCCGCGGTGTTGGCCACGCGGATCGTCGACGCTCCATGCGTCATCGTTGATGACGTGACCGTGGCCCTCGGCAAAATCTCGCGCGAACTGATTGACCGCCTCAACGCCCTCACGGTCATCGGGATCACCGGGTCGCAAGGAAAGACCAGTGCGAAGGACCTGATCGCCCACGTTCTCGCGACCAAAGAGTCGACTGTCGCGTCGGCAGGTTCGTTCAACAACGAACTCGGCGTCCCATTGACTGTGCTCGAGGCCAACGAGCTGACCCGGTTCCTCGTCGTAGAGATGGGCTCTCGTGGGATCGGCCACATCGCGACGCTGTGCGAGATGGCCCCGCCGGAGATCGGCGTCGTCCTCAACGTCGGCACCGCCCACATCGGCGAGTTCGGTTCTGCGGGCAACATCGCCATTGCCAAAGGTGAACTCGTCGAGGCGCTGCCAGCATGGGGGACGGCCGTCCTCAACGCCGACGACGTTCGGGTCGCTGCCATGGCTTCGCGGACCGACGCCCGCGTGATCACCTTCGGCGAAGCGGGTGGTGTCAGGTTGAGTGACCTGACCCTCAACGACGATGGGGAGCCCCAATTCATCCTTTCGTTCGGGCCTGAACGCCTCGCGACATACGTGCCTCAGATCGGAGCCCATCACGCCATCAACGCCGCAGCCGCTGCAGCGGTCGGCGTTGCCGTAGGAATGAACCTTGCCGAAATCGCCCATGCGCTGGCGACTGCCAAGGTGTCCTCACCCATGCGTATGGCCAAAACAGTCCGCGAAGACGGCGTCGTGATCATCGACGACACCTACAACGCCAACCCCGACTCGATGGCCGCAGCGCTCCGTGCCCTGGCCGCGATCGGCGGGCACGGCCATACCTATGCCGTGCTGGGCGAGATGCTCGAGCTGGGCGCCACAAGCGCCGACGCCCACCGCGCTGTGGGTCAATTAGCAGCAGAACTCGACATCGACTGCGTTGTCGTTGTCGGCGAAGGGGCTGCCGCAATTGCAGAAGGCGCTGGAGCACGGGCCCACAAAGTGGCCGATGTGGATGCCGCCGTGTCCTTCCTCACGGGCAGGCTCGAGTCATCCGACGTGGTCATTGTGAAAGCATCGAGGGGTGGGCGACTCGAGCGAGTCGCCAACGCGCTGTTGGACCGATAGCGGCATACTCCTTCAGGACAGAAATTTTTCGTCCGGCCGGACTTGGTGCGCGAAGAAGGGAACTGCGACTTCATGAAGGCAATCCTGATCGCCGGAGCGTTCTCGCTTTTTGGGACGCTTTTGGGCACCCGGTATGCCATCAAGTTCCTCATATCCAAGAACTACGGGCAGCTGATCCGCGATGACGGACCGACCACTCACCACACGAAGCGTGGCACGCCGACCATGGGCGGCCTGGTCATCATTTTCTCCGTCGTGTTCGGGTATGCGGTCGCCAAACTCGCGACGGGCTACGCCACCGGGTATGCGCCGTCGGCGTCAGCTGTCCTGATCCTTTTCCTGTTCTGCGGGCTCGGCGGCATCGGGTTCCTCGACGACTACATCAAGATCTCGCGACAGCGCAGTCTCGGGCTCCGGAGCAAGGCGAAGATGATCGGCCAGATCATTGTCGCGCTGATTTTCGGCATTCTCGCGATCAATTTGAAGGACGACACCGGTCGTGCACCGATCAGCACAGGAATATCGTTCACGCGCGACCTCGCCGGCTGGCAATTGCCTGCCGCGGTGATCGTGGTCTGGGTACTTCTCATGATCGCGGGCACCAGCAACGGCGTGAACCTCACTGATGGGCTCGACGGCCTGGCTGCCGGTGCGTCGGCGATGGTGTTCGGCGCCTTCGTACTCATCAATATCTGGCAACGCAACCAAAGCTGTTCCTTCCACCCCGGCCCCAAGTGCTACGAAGTGCGAGACCCTCTCGACCTTGCCGTGATTGCCTCGGCCCTCACCGGGGCGTGCTTCGGCTTCCTGTGGTGGAATGCCTCCCCAGCCAAGATATTCATGGGTGACACAGGGTCGCTGTCTCTCGGTGGTGCCATCGCCGGCTTTGCCCTGATGACCCGAACCGAGCTCTTGCTCGTCATCACCGGTGGTCTGTTCGTAGCGATCACGTTGTCGGTGATCATCCAGGTTGGCTACTTCAAGATCTCCGGTGGCAAACGCGTGTTCCGAATGGCGCCGCTCCAACACCACTTCGAGTTGTTGGGGTGGGAAGAGATCACGATAGTCGTCCGGTTCTGGATCATCAGCGGATTGTGTGTGGCCACCGGCCTCGGTATTTTCTATGCGGAATGGGTCGCCGGCGTATGACGTCTCCCGACCTTGACGCTTTGGGCCGGGAATCCTCGTGGGAAGGCATCCGGGCACTAGTCACTGGTTTCGGTGTCAGCGGGTTTGCTGCTGCAGACTCGCTCCAGCACTTGGGCGCGTCCGTCACTGTGCTCGATGACGGCGACAGCGAAAGTCTGCGCGAAAAGGGAACACTCCTTGAGATTCTGGGCGTCGATGTCCGACTCGGGGAGGGCGCCACCGACAAGTTGCCCGCCGACATCGATCTCGTTGTCACGTCACCAGGTTGGCGTCCGAGCTCGCTGCTCCTCGTTGAAGCCGCTGCCCGGGGATTGCCCGTATGGGGCGAGGTCGAGCTCGCCTGGCGCCTCCGGGGTGAGAACCCGGCGCCCTGGCTCGCCGTCACCGGCACCAACGGCAAAACCACAACAGTCCAGATGCTCGATGCCATCCTTTGCGCCGAAGGCTTCAACTCGGTGGCGGTCGGCAACGTCGGCGTCCCCATACTCGAAGCCGTCATGAACCCAGAGGGCTTCGACGTTCTCGCGGTGGAGCTCTCGAGCTTCCAACTGCATTGGAGCTCGTCCATTTCGGCCAAGTCGAGCGCCGTCCTCAACGTTGCCCCGGACCACCTCGACTGGCACGGTTCCCTCCGGGCCTATGCCGCTGACAAGGGCAAGATCTACGAACACGCCCAGGTCGCCTGCGTCTACAACGTTCAGGACTCGGCTACCGAGGACCTCGTACGCGAAGCCGATGTCGAGGAGGGCTGCCGCGCAATCGGCTTCACGCTCGGCATTCCGGCCCCCGGCATGATAGGTCTCGTCGACGATGCCATCGCCGATCGTGCCTTCATCGATGGGAGGTCGACCAGTGCCGCCGAGCTCGGTTCTATCAATGACCTGAGTTCTCAGGCGCCACACAACGTCGCTAACGCCCTCGCCGCGGCGGCCCTCGCCCGCTCGCACGGTGTCTCGGCGCGGGCAGTGCGCGACGGGTTGCGTGGCTTCAAGCCCGATGCGCATCGCATCGCCGACGTTGCGACCCGCAGGGGCGTTCGCTATGTCGACGACTCCAAGGCCACCAATACCCATGCCGCTCAGGCGTCACTCCAGAGTTTTGACTCGGTCGTCTGGATCGCCGGGGGACTGGCCAAGGGAGCCAGCTTCGACGGGCTCGTCGAGGCGACCCGCAACCGCATACGCGGGGTCGTGTTGATCGGCAGGGACCGCAATGTGATCGCCGACGCACTGCGGCGACACGCACCAGATGTGCGGGTTGTCGAGGTCGAAAACGGCGAGACTGACGTCATGGATCGCGTCGTGGACGCGGCAGCATCCCTCGCTCAGCCAGGAGACACGGTGCTGCTGGCCCCAGGATGCGCGTCCATGGACCAGTTCGCGAACTACGCCGCGCGCGGGGACGCTTTCACCGAAGCAGTTCGGCGACTCGCACCGGAGTGACCAGAAAGGCGCTGCATGAGCACCACGGCAGATCGTCGTACCTCGGCAGTGCTCGCCGCAGCCCGCAAAACTCTCGAGCGTCCGCTTGCGTCCTATCAACTGGTGCTCGGCGTCGGCTCGATACTGCTCGGTCTCGGCCTGATCATGGTCCTCAGTGCAAGTTCGGTCCTCGCCCTCAAAACCTCCGGCGACTCGTTCTACATCTTCAAACGCCAACTCATCTTCGCGGTTGTGGGTTTGGTTGCCGCGTTCATCGCCGCAAACATCAAGCTCGACGTCCTGCGGCGGCTGATCTATCCACTTCTCGGGATCACGACGGTGCTCATTCTGGCAACCTTCATACCGGGCGTCGGCATCGAGGTTCAGGGCAACCGCAACTGGCTGCCCTTGTTCGGCTCCTTCCAGATCCAGCCATCCGAATTCGCCAAGCTCGCCATAGTCCTGTGGGCAGCGGATCTGTTCGCGCGCAAAGAAAAGTTGCTCCACGAGCCCCGGCATCTTCTCGTCCCAATGATTCCGGTGACCGGAGCGCTCGCGCTCCTCGTGGTCGGCCAACACGACCTTGGCACAGCCTTGGTCCTGTTCGCTGTCATCATCGGCATGCTCTGGGTCGTCGGACTGCCCGGTAGATACATGGGTGGCGTCGGCCTGACGATTTCGGCGCTGCTGGTGTTCTTCGTCGCAGCGGCGCCTCACCGAGTAGTCCGCATGCTGAGCTTTCTCGATCCGATGTCGAGCGCTGATTCCGCGGGTTTCCAGTCCGTCCACGGGATGATGGCCCTGGCCACGGGCGGATTCTGGGGCGTCGGACTCGGCGGCAGCCGGCAGAAGTGGGGCACGCTGCCAGAGGCCCATACGGACTTCATTCTCGCGGTGATCGGCGAGGAGCTCGGATTGTTCGGCACCTTCGTCGTCATCATCCTTTTCGCGCTGCTGGCCTATACGGGTGTGCGCATTGCCTCGCGAACCAAGGATCCCTTCGTCCGCTATTCGGCCGCAGGCATCACCATCTGGCTGCTTTCCCAGGCCGTCGTCAACATCGGTATGGTCCTCGGGCTGCTTCCTGTCATCGGCATTCCGCTCCCGCTCATTTCGTATGGTGGGTCCAGCCTGCTCACGACCCTGGTTGCACTTGGTCTTCTGGTTAACTTTTCCAAGACCGAACCCGGGGCCAAGCGGGCCCTCGCAGCAAGCCGTAAGAAGCGCGGTTCGCTGCGTAGCCGTTTGCCCACACTAAAAAGGAGATAGC
>JBDSQP010000108.1:0-19839 GCA_039929755.1 Aeromicrobium sp.
GTTGCCGTATTGGTAGAGCATGACCCAGTCAGGATGCTCCTCCGACATGCGTTTGGCCACGCGTACGGCCTCGTTGGATCCACCCGCGGCGGGCGAGGAGTAGACCTCGGCTCCCCACATCTCGAGCAACTGCCGACGCTCGATCGACGTATTTTCGGGCATCACGCAGACCATGCGATAGCCGCGAAGCTTGGCGATCATGGCCATCGAGATGCCGGTGTTGCCGCTGGTGGGCTCGAGGATCGTGCAACCGGGGCGGAGGAGCCCCTCCTTCTCGGCACGGTTGATCATGCTGAGGGCCGCGCGGTCCTTGATCGAACCCGTCGGGTTGCGGTCTTCCATTTTCGCCCAGAGCCGTACATCCGGCGTAGGCGAGAGAGTGGGGAGACCGATCAGGGGCGTATTGCCGACAGATTCGATCAGGGAGTCATACCGCATGAACTAAGAGTGCGGGTCAGACCGCGCCACCGGCAACTGCCGGCAGAATCACAATGGTGTCGCCGTCGGCGACTTCGGCGGCGAGTCCACCCGAAAAGCGGATGTCTTCGTCGTTGACATAGATGTTGACGAAGCGTCGAACCTCACCGTTTTCGAGGATGCGTTCCTTGATGCCGGCGTGCACCGTCTCCAGATTGTCGATGAGCTCGCCGACCGTCGCGCCGCTGCCGTCGACGGAACGTTCACCGTCGGTGTAGTCGCGCAAAATGGTCGGGATCCGAACGTCGATCGCCATTTAGTTCTCCATGTCCTTGTTTTCGTCTGTTTGGGGTGCGTCTGTATAACTCGCCACGATGCGAACTTCTTCCTCATTCACAACTCCATCGACGATCCGATAGGACTTGAAATCGACCGGACCGCTCTCGTGCGCACCGTCGCGTGTCGATACGAGGACGTAGTGGGCCTCAGGCTCTGAGGCGAGATTGATGTCGGTACGCGAGGGATAGGCCTCAGTGGCGGTATGTGAGTGGTAGACGACAACGGGGTCCTCGCCGCGCTCATCCATGTCCCTGTAGAGCTTGAGCAGGTCACCGGAGTCGAACTCGTAGAACGTGGGCGACATCGCGGCGTTGAGCATCGGGATGTGCCTGGTGGGGAGGTCCGAATCGATCGCGCCGGCGACGATTCCACAGGCTTCGTCGGGGTGGTCACGTCGCGCATGCGCAACGATCGCGTCATGCGTGGCCTGGTCGATGGTCAGCACAGGGCTAATCCTATCGGCCGTCCCACGGTTCGGACTCCCGCGCCCAAGGGGTGAGATCTTTGGAAACCGGCGCGAAGGCCAAGGTCGGGCCCGTCACCGGCCCGTATCAGTCGAGCGCGGCGATGAGTGACTCCTGAACGTAGCCCAGCCAGTCGTAGATCTCGGCCATGGCCACCGTTGCCTCGTCCTCGGAAGAGCCGACGAGCATCGCGTCCTCTTCGTTGTCGATACCAAGGCGTATGGCCAGTGAAAGTCGTATGTCGGTGAGTGATCGCAGCCAGGCCTGCACTGCCTCGGGGTCGAGCTCGACCTCGATCTGCTTGGTGGACTCGCCGTCACGGTCCTCGAAACTGAGACCGCCATCGATCAGGGAGCCGATCATCACTTCGTTGTTGCGCACCTTGGAGGCCGAGAGCGACTGCTCCGTGAAGCGGCGGAATTCGGCTGCGTCCTCTGGGTCGTCGCGATAGGCATCGGGAAGGAGCCGTTTCAGCACCGGATCCTCTGGCGGATAGAGCGGGCCGCCGAGACCGACCTGATCAAACAGCGGATCCGGTTCGGATTCGGAAATCCCATTGCGGTCGCGCAGCAGCTCAACGACCTGCCCGGACAGATTGGCGAGCATATGGGCTTCGCCCGTCTCGAACGTCGCGCAGATGCCTCCGCGCCGACGACGCTTGAACGGCTTCACGTGGCATCGGATCGTTGAAGTGACGCCCATAGTCCGTACTCGTGCATGGCCTGCACATGGCGTTCCATCTCTTCGCGGCCACCACTCGACACGACAGCTTTCCCTTCGTGGTGCACGGCCAGCATGAGCAGGTTGGCCTTCTCCTCGGTGTAGCCGAAATAGTTACGGAAAACGTAGGAAACGTAGGACATCAGGTTGACTGGATCATTCCAGACAATCGTGACCCAAGGACTTTCGAGTTCGACGACTTCGTCTCCCTCGGGCAAGTCCGTTTCGACTGGCGCAGGAGTGGTCACTCCCCCATTGTGTCGCAGAGACCCGATGAGTCTCCAGCCCGTCAGTTAAAGCAGTTCCTTGGCAAGCAAAGCGAGGGTTGTCTCGCGTGTCACGGCGGTACGGGGATCGGACCCGCGGCGGGCCGAAGCCACTGGATTGATCATGACTTCGTCGACTCCGTACTGCTCGGCGAGGGCCGCAATACGTTCGGCGGCGCGCTGAGGTGTGCCCACGATCGACCGTCTGAGACCGGCTTCGACCATCGCGATCTGTTGCGGGAACAACTCGACACCGACGGCGTCCTCGGCCAGTTCGATCGGTCCCAATGGCTGACCGGTTCGCAGTTTCGCCATGTGCTGCATGTTGGGCAGCGCAAGGGCCTCCGCTTCTTCGTGGGTTTCGGCAACGGCAGCGTTCACCGTCAGGAATGTGAGTGGTTCGGGTGTGAGTTCGGACGGTCGGAACTCGGTGCGATAGATGTCCAGGGCCTCGGCGGTTCCCTGACCCGAGAAGTGGTGCGCGAAGACATAGGGCAGACCTTTGGCGGCGGCGAGGTGTGCCGAATAGGCAGACGAGCCGAGCAACCACATACGGGGTGCGTTCGAGGCCTTTGGTGTCGCGCGCAGTGTGTAGTCCTGGCCGCGCATCGGAACGCGTACGCCCTCAGCGTCCATGAGCGCCATGACGTCGTCGAGGTATTGCGGAAAGTTTTCGATATCGGCGTCACCGCGCCCGGCAGGACCCCGCAACGCCATCGAGGTCACTGGATCCGAGCCAGGAGCACGGCCGATACCAAGGTCGATTCGACCGGGATGGGCGGCCTCGAGGATCGCGAATTGTTCGGCGACCGCCAGCGGCGCGTGATTGGGAAGCATGACTCCACCTGAGCCGAGCCTGATGCGCTCGGTCTGCGCCGCAAGGTGGGCAATCATGACCGGCGGTGATGTCGCAGCCACCGCCAGCATGTTGTGGTGTTCGGCGATCCAGTAACGCGTGAAGCCCGTCCGGTCGGCGACCTGCGCCAACGAGACGGTCGCGGCAATGGCGTCGCCCGAGGTTTGATCGGTGCGCACGGGTACAAGGTCGAGAACGGATAACTTCACACTCGTGACAACGCGCGAAGCGCCGGGAACCTTCCCAATAAGTTGAATCAGGCGATGCTGGAGACGGTTCCTGACTTCGTGAACTTGACGGTGACGCTGACGGTCTTGCCGCTGGAGTTCGAGGCGCAATAGGTGAACGTCGTGTCGAGGCGCTGATGCGGCTGACCCGCAGTCGCCAACACGCTCTTGACCGAAGTGCCCTGCTTGATGCCCTTGATGACCGAATCCCGCTTGATTGCCCTGACGTCGCGGCAGGCATCATTCGTCACACCTTCTGCGCGTTCCCACATCTGCAGGTATGCCTCCGGGCCGCGGGCCATGTCATCAACGATGGTCTGGCCGGCCTGCTTGCGCAGATCCTCGATCCAGTCCGGATACAGGCCGTACTGGGCTACGCCGTCGACATTGATGTCATAGACACGTTTGCCGCTGACCTGCTTGTCGATCGTGACTCCACCAAGGCCCTTGAACGGATAGGTGACCTTGTTGGGGGCATTGGCGCCGCGTGGGTTTCCTTGCGCGCCGAGGCCGTTGATATCGGCACCGAAGCCGAAACCGAAGTAGTAGCGGCCGTCGGCCCAGGTCAGGTGCTTGCGCCATTTGTCGACGAATCCTGAGCTGTCACCGGCATATGGAGTGATCACGCCGCCCAACTTGTAGATCCGCGGATACGCATCCGGGGTGGACCATGAGTGGCTCGACACGACGCCGGGGTACTTCAACTTCTCGGCCAGATCCAGCGAGGCCTTGCGGGCCGAAACGCTCATGTGGTCGGGGTCGAAGATCATCTTGCGCTTGGCCATCTCCTGGATCGTGTGATCACCCAAGGACGTCAGGCCCCGCTGATTGCATACCGGTCCGGCGGCGTAGACGGGCAGTTTCACGGGTATGTAGAGAGCCGCGATTGCGCCGAACAACGCATCCTGCTCAGGCGACCCGTCGGAGAGGCTCAGCTGTGTCTTGTCCTCGACGCCAGGAGCGTTGGTTGCCGGGCATTTGCGCATGTCCCAGAACGACCCGGTTTCCAGGAAGTTGGCCCCGTTGATCAAAGGAGCAACCCCACCTTCATCGCCGGCCACTCCCGAAAGGGCGTTGTCGAACTTGTTGACGAGTTCCATCTGGCGAACGCCCAGTTTGTAGACCTCGTCCAGTTGCGTGTCGATCTGCGTTGAGGTGCATTGCGGGACGTCGGCTTTCATCGTGCAACCGAACAACACACTGGTTTCGATGCCCATGACGACGGCCATCTTGCCTTCGTTGATGACCTGGCGTGCTTGGTAGGGATCGGTAACGATGCGATACCAACCCTTGCCCGGGCCACCGTTCTGCGCATCGATGTAGCGCTCCATCAACCGCATGTCCTTGGCCTGCAGGCGGATCGAATCCATGTCGTCACAGGAGTTCCGCTTGAGTGGATAGACTTGGCAAAGCTTGTCGTTTTCGACAAGCAGGTTGACGAAGAGACGTTCGCCGCCGCGCCAGGACCGCTCGAGCCACTTGTAGTACGTGCCCTCATGGGTCAACGAGTTCGGTGCCGGCCAGTCCTTGAACGTCGGCCAGCCGATCGGGTCATGGCTGCCCACTGGCGAGCCTGTCTTGAGGAAGTTTTCGACGACCGCACCCTCGCCGTTTGCGAGTTTGTGGTCCGCGCAGTCCTGCAGGGCAGCTTCTACGCCGTAGGGGCTCCAGGGCCGGCCGCAGTGGAGCATGCCGCCGAGGAATTCGAATGCCATGCCGTGTGTGTGGGCATCGAGGTAACCGCGTACTTCCTGGAACGGGCTGGTGCCGGCGAAGGGCGCCCCGGTGACATTGGTTTCGATTTCGGGGAATACGTCACACCCGGTCGTCCGCAGAAGCGTGAACTGACCGGCCGGGCCTGTGATGACCTTGCCCATGGAATCGACCGCGAGCGCAGTCTTCTTTGACGGAAGCGCGAACTGGAAGGTGGAACCTGATTGCGTGACAGTCCAATTCCCCGATGTGCTCGCAGCCGTCAAGGCCTGTATGTCGCCGGAATAGGCTTGCGAGAGGAAGGTCTTGCCCTTGCCGTAGAGCAGATATGTGCCAAGGTCGGAGGCCTGGAAAAAGATCGGTTCGGCTGTTGCGGCCGAGGTTGCCGTCGCGGCGTAGCCCTTGCCGCTGCGGGCAACCCATTTGCCGGCAGAACCCACGCGGATCGCGTAGCAGCCGCCGGCCATCGCATAGCGGTCAGCGGGGACATTCGTACGCGGTGCCGGTGCCTTAGAGGGAACGAGTTTGGGGTCGGGCTCATTGCGCTGTGTCTGAACGGTGAGCGAGTTGACCGCGGCCTCAACATGCGTCGTGGGGTCGGCGGTGTCCTTCGACGCCGGAGCGCGGGAAACCGAGTTCTTCGTCAGGGGGTCGTTGTGATCGTGCGGTTTTGACTCGTCGATGACCTGGCTCGCGCCGCCATGGCTCGCGCCGTCATGGGACTGCTTGGTCCAGTCTGCATATGCCGGGAAGGACGCCATCGTCAGAATCATCGAACTCGCAGCAATACTAACCGGCCAGAAGTGCCGGTATTTCTTCGTGATCGACATACGTCTCCCTGTAACAGTCGCTTGGAATGCAAACGAGACGTATGTCCAGAAGTCACGCGTGAGGGACTGGGCACCCCGGAGGGAACGTGCCGAGCTCGTCGATCTTCACATCCTCGGAGTACGTGCGGAACTCGCGGTAGTCCTCGATCAGTTTGGGCTTCTTACGTGCCGGCTTGAGCGCAACGAAGCGGGCGCGAGCTCTTAGCGCCTTGCGAGACAGAAAGACGACCGGCGCCGGTGGTTTCGCAAAACCGAAGGCCTCCCGGAGGTGATCGTCCATCAGAGCGCGCAGAACCATGTTGGCCGACTTACGGGCGAACTTCGGATAGAACGTCTCGAAAAGGCCGAGCGTCGCATCGGCCACGGCCCGGGACTTCACGTCAAAGGCGAAGTGTTCGGCCTCGTAGTCATCCAGCAGGGTCTCGAACTCTTCAAAGGTAGCCGGAATGTCTTTGATCCCCATGAGTTTGCCGACACGTTGCCAATAGCGGACGCTCGCGAGCCCTTCAGCATCCGTCCATTTGCGCCAGCCGTATTGCTGGATCCAACGGTTCGGGGTCACGATGAAGGCCGACAGCACGTAGCGCATGTCCTCATTGGAGATGTCGTAGGAGCCGTGCATCTGGTTCATCCGCCGAATGGCTGCGTGGCCATCGGTCGAGTCGACACCCTTTTCGCCGATCGTGAAGAGAATCATCGCGGTGTCGTCATGACGCTTTTGAACGTCACCGGTGAATCCGCCGGTGTCATAGAGCAGCCGGCCGATGCTGGGCACCGCATATGTCCGGAAAAGTGCGAGCCTCAGCGCCTGATAAATATCCCAGGGAAACTCGTAGTCGCTGACGAGCCTCGAGATCTCTTCAAAGTTCTTTTCGGGATCGAGATTGGCGATCTGACGCTGCCAGTGATCCTTACGAATTCGGTCCATAACTCATCTTATGATGGATTGGCTTCTTTCACAATGCCCTCGTTCACCATGCCCTTTTCACCGTGCCTTGAAGTCCTCAATCAATGTCACCACGATGTCGTCGAGAGCCTTCCTGGCCATCGGCACAAATCCGGGCAAGCTCAGATAGCCGTGGATCGTGCCGGCGTATTCGATGTAGTCGACCTCGACACCATCGGCGCGCAGGATGTCGGCATAGCGCGCCCCGTTGTCGAGCAGCGGATCGAACTCCGCTGTCTGAATGAGCGCAGGGGCGAGTCCGGCGTGCGAAGCCGCCCTGATCGGCGAAGCACGCCAATCCTCGGTTCCGTACTGAGATCCCAGGTAGGTCTTGGCGAAGCCGCGCATGTTGCGCGATGTCAGCACCGCAGCATCGGCATTGCGGATCTCCGAAGGCCACTTGTCATACATCTCGACGCCCGGGTAGATGAGGACCTGGCGCTTGAGTACGGGCGCGCCGGCATCGCGGGCGTGGAGAGCCACAACTGCGGCGAGATTGCCGCCGGCGCTGTCGCCCATGACGGCAAGACGATCGGGGTCGCCGCCGAGTTCGGCGGCATGTTCGTGGATCCATTGCGTGGTCGCCCAGCAATCTTCAACCGCTGCGGGGAACAGGTCTTCGGGCGCGAGGCGATAGTCGACCGAGATGACAACGGCGCCGACGCGCACCGCGATCCGACTCATCGCCCATTCCGATTGCTCGACATTTCCCTGAACCCAGCCGCCCCCGTGGAAGTTGATGACAATGGGCAACGGTCCGCTGGCCACGGCCGGGCGGTAGATGCGCAGACGGATCGAAACGCCATCGAAATCAATGACCGTGTCCTCAATGAGTGCATCTGCATCGGCCGTGCCGAAGATGAACCGGCCGATCAGCGATCGTTGGAGGCTGAGTCGCGCCTTCCGCTTCATCGGGAACTCGGCGGGATCCGCCTCGTCGACAGGTTTGCCCGTACGTCGCTCGATCGCGCTGAATATTCGCGTGCGCAATGCCATCTTCATGCAGGAGCCTTCCCCACTGTTGTCTTCTCGAAGGCAAGCCGCACATCGGGACACGAGGCGGCAACCGCGTCGATCGCTTCGATTTCGCGACGATCGACCGTGAGGCCCCAACGCAATTTAATCGCGACCCACGATGAGACGTAGCGGCAGGCGTTCATCTTGGGCACATATGCCTGCGGGTCATCGGCAAGCTTGACGTAGTTGAGTGCAGCCGTCGTCGGGACGAGCGCGCGAGGGTCGTCCAGGTCATTGGCATACCTCAAGCGGGTCGGCGCGTCCCACGCCCAGGCGCCTGAGTCCCAGGCTTCTGCCAGGGGCACGAGGTGGTCGATCTGTACTTCGTAGCTCCTGGTCCAGGCCTTGTTGTCGTAGTAGGACAACCATTTGCCCCGGTAGATCCTGCATCCATTGGTCACGGGGACGAGGGATGCGCGCTTGAGGACTTCCGCGCGGGTGTCCTGGCAGTCGCCGTCGAGATCGGCCCAGCCTCCTCCAGCGGTGCCTTCCTCAAAGCGGGATCGCGAATACGGCCGGCGATCCTCGGGTTCGACCTCGAGCATCGTGACAGCCCGATGGAAAGTTGTCGCGATCGTTGCCCCTGACGATTCGGACCCTGGTTTGGCGGCTCCTCCGCCGTCGCCGCCAAAAAGCCGTGTTGCCAAGAGGATTCCGAAGACGAGCAGCGCCAGGAACATCACCGAACGCAGCAGCCGCATTGCTGAAGGCTAGCCCGAGGCCCGGACGGCCCAGGAGCGAATCTTGTCGATCCGTTCTTGCAGTTGCTTGGTCGTGGCTTGTCCCGACGGCGGTCCGCCGCACGCGCTCCGCAACTGGTTGTGTGTCACACCATGTGGCTGGCCAGTGCGGTGGTTCCAGGCTCCGACGAGCGCATTGAGTTCCTTACGCAACTCGCCTTGGCGCTCGAATGCAGATTGCTCGACGATGACCGGCTTGGATGTCTTGCTGGCCCGTCGCGACCTTGCGTGGCGCAAGAGCTCAGCCACCTGCGAGGGCTCCAGAAGCCCAGGTATGCCGAGGAAATCGAGTTCTTCCTCGCTGCCAGGAGCAACCGTGCCTTCGTGGCCAAATTCACCACCGTCATAGAGCACCCGGTCGAACGAGGCGTCACTGCCCAACGCTTGAAATTCGCCCAGCTGATCGGACGCCGATTCGTCTTGTTCGGCCTCGGCGAGCATGTCTGCTTCGGCCGCGAAGAGATCGTCTTCGTCCTTGACCGCGCGACCGATGACGTGATCGCGCTCGCGCTCGAGATCACTCGCGAGCGCGAGGATCAGCGGCACACTCGGCACGAATATCGAAGCAGTCTCACCCTTGCGCCGTGCCCGGACAAAGCGACCGACGGCCTGAGCGAAGAACAGCGGCGTGGCCGTCGTCGTGGCATAGACGCCGACGGAAAGTCGCGGGATATCGACGCCTTCGCTGACCATGCGCACGGCCACCATCCAGCGCCCCTTGCCGGCTGAGAACTTTTCGATCCGCTCACTCGACCCGGCTTCGTCCGAGAGCACGAGCACCGGCTTCTCACCCGAGACCTCGGCGAGGGTGGCCGCATACTTCCGCGCCGATTCCTGGTCGCTCGCAATGACCAGGCCGGCGGCATCGGGAACGTGGCGACGTACTTCTTCGAGTCGCCGGTTGGCCGCATCGAGAACGGCGGGGATCCATGCGCCACCGGGGTCGAGAGCCGTACGCAATGCCTGCGCAGTGATGTCCTTGGTCAGCGGTTCGCCGAGGCGAGCTGCGATCTCGTCGCCGGCACGCGTGCGCCACCGCATCTCACCGGAATAGGCCATGAACAGCACCGGGCGCACGACAGAGTCCTTGAGCGCTTCGCCATAGCCGTAGGAGTAGTCGGCAACACTCGTGACGGTGCCATCGTTGCCGGGCGCATAGGTGACAAAAGGTATGGGGTTGTCGTCGGAACGAAATGGCGTACCGGTCAAAGCCAGGCGTCTGGTGGCGGGCTCGCAAGCCTCTTGGACAGCATCGCCCCAGGCCAGTGCATCGCCCGCGTGGTGGACCTCATCGAGGATGACGAACGTGCGGGTGCGCTCGATGCGGACGCGGAACGCGATCGGATTGGCTGCGAGGCCCGCATAGGTCACCGCGAATCCCTGGAAGTCGGCCGCGAGCATGCCTCGACCGTTCATGGTCGGATCGATGTTGATCCCCATGCGTGCCGCGGCGTGGGCCCACTGGGCCTTGAGGTGTTCGGTCGGCGTGACGATGACGATGCGTTGGACGATTCCGCGGTGCAGAAGGTCGGCTGCGATGGTCAGCGCAAAGGTCGTTTTCCCGGCTCCGGGCGTAGCGACAGTGAGAAAGTCACGGGGTTGGGCGCGCTGATAGCGGTCGAAGGCTACGCGTTGCCAGGCCCGGAGGGACTGGCTACTCGTCACCCGATGAGTCCCCTTCGCCGTCTTTCATGCTCTCCCAGATGTCTTTGCACTCGGGACAGACGGGATAGCGCTGAGGGTCACGGCTGGGAACCCAGACCTTGCCGCACAGGGCCACGACTGGCGTGCCCATGACCATGGCTTCGGTCAGTTTGTCCTTGGGAACGTAGTGCGAGAACTTCTCATGGTCACCGTCCTCGGTGCGCAGATCGGTGCGTTCGTCATGAACCGTCTGTGTGCCAGTGCCAAAGAATCCCACGACGTGATTCTAGCCGTCTCTGACTCAGTTCCAATTCGGGTCTTCGGGGTATGTCGCCCAAAATCTGAGGTCGCCGGTCTGACGGCGCAGGATGTCGCGCCAGAGATTTTCCGGTTGCGGTGACGAGAGGTCAGTGTCCTGGGCGTCGACCACGATCCAGGAGCCTTCTTCGAGTTCATCCTCCAGTTGCCCGGCACTCCAGCCCGCATAACCGGCGAACACCCGAAGGCCCGCAAACTCACCCGAGCCAGGGAGGGGGCCATCCAGGTCGACGAGTCCGACTTTGCCTGCCATACGCCTCCAGCCGAGGGGCGGGTCCTCGCCGTTCAGGACGCCGAGAGCAAGCGCGGAGTCCATGGCAACAGGTCCACCGTCGAAGAGGCATTCGGGGGCATTGACCAGTCTCGCCCAGTCCGGAAGCACATCATCGACATCGGATTCGAGCGGGTGATTGACGATGACACCGAGTGCGCCGTCCTTGTCATGGTCGAGCAGGAAGACGACGCTCCGCCAAAATGGACCCGCCTCGATGGCGGGTGTTGCAACCAGCATCCGACCTCGCAAGGAGTCCATGCCTCTATGATGCCCACATGTCTCGCGAAACGCCGGAATTAAACGAATTCACCATCGACGAACTTGCGGCGCGCGCGAAAATGACAGTCCGGAATGTCCGCGCGTATGCCGGACGCGGACTCATCGGTGCACCCCGGCTCGCCGGGCGCACAGGCTATTACGACCGCGAGCACCTACAGCGCCTTCAGCTCATCAGGAGTCTTCTGGAGCGCGGCTACACGTTGACCGCGGTCGAGCAGGCAATGCTGACCAACCCGGCATCCTCGGCCGGTCACGCCCTTGATCTCCTGAACGTGTTGCACCAACCCAGCAGCGAAGAAGAGCCCGAAGAAATGTCGCGCGACTCCCTTGCCGCTCTGGCCGGCGTCGCCCGCAACGACGACCTCATCGAATCACTCGTCGAGCTCGGCCTGATCGAACAGATCGACGACACAAGGGTCCGCTTGGTCCGGCCGACGATCGTCCGCTCCGGGATCGCCGCCTCGGCAATGGGCCTTCAGCCCGAAACAGTCATGTCTCTTCTTCCACTGCTGGAAGAGCATCTGGGCGCGGTGGCCGACGCGTTCGTCGACCGGGTCCGCGAAGAGATCTGGCAGCCCTTCGTCGACGCCGGTATGCAGGACTCGGATTGGCCACGCATCCTCCAGGTTGTCGAAACCCTGCTCCCCGTGGCCAGCCAAGCCGTGCTCGGTGTGTTCCGCGAACAGATCGCCCGCTCGATCGACAATGCGATGGGCGAGCAGATCGGCGACTTCGAAGCAACACAGTCGGGCAATCGGCGATAAGGCGCGGCTCAGGTTTCTCGGACTACGCGACCAGGTCGCGGATCCGGGTGAAGAAATTGCCCTCTCGCGCAGGCTCCACATAGGGCGCGTACACGGTTGACTTGCGGGCGTTCTCCTTTACTCGCTCCCCCTGACCGATGAAGTCCGGGTGATTCGCCAGAATTCCGGCGGCACGCGCGAGAAGTTCGTGTTCCTTTTCGAAGGCCCTTTGCAGTTCGCCCATCTCGACATTCGCGTCGAGCAAGGCTCGGGTCCCGGGCATCGCTGCCGCGACGTCCTGCCACGCCATGATGGCTTTCGTTTCCAGATCAAATGTGTCGACAGTGAAGTCGCCCACGGTGAAATCGCCCGTGGTGAACGAGCGATCCATTTGGCCACTCAGGGCTTGGTACCAATTCATTTGTGTGTCGAGCAACAGTTCGGCTTCGTCGGCAAAGGCACTGTTTGCGCCCTCGACAATGGCGAGCAGTTCGGTTGCGGTCACGTCTTCGCGTCGACGATCGGCGATCGCCAGCACTTCGCGAAGGGCTTCCTTGCGACGGTTGTAGGCATCCCAGGTCATGGTTTGCTCCTTTCGCTCCGCCATGCACAAACCTCGTGCGCATACCCTCGGTATGCCCTTTCAGTGTGTTGGGCAGATTTGGCGATTGCAAACGTTTTGGTGTGTGATGCCGACCACAGCAAAGGTTCTCTGACCTGCGGAAACACTCCGGAAACGCGCAAGACCCCGTCCGGTCACCCGGAGGTGTCGGACGAGGCCTTGGCGATGCGTATCAGGCTGCGAGTGCCTCGCGGATACGGGAAAAAATCCCGGCCGGGTTGTCGGGAATGACCGGCGCGTAGACCATCGTCTCGAAGGCAGCTTCCTTCACGCGCTTGCCCAGACCATCGAGGTCGGGGTGATTGGCCGGCGTACCGACGGCGCGTGCGAGAAAACGGTGCTCCAGCACGAAGGCATCCTGCAGTTCGGGCATGTCGACATTGGCGTCGAGCAGACCGCGGATGATCGGCATGTCGGCGGCCGCATTCTGCCAAGCGTTGATGGCGGCGGATTCAAGATTGCCGTCACCCAGAAAGACAGTGCGGTCCATGTGGCTACTCAGGGCCTGGAACCAGACCATGTGGGCGTCGAGCAGGAGCTCGACTTCGCTGGTGAACGCGCGATCCTCACGGGCAACTTCGGCGAGCAGTTTTGTGGCGTTGACTTCTCCGCGTTGGCGATCAGCGATCGCGAGAACCTCGTGGAGAACTTCCTTGCGACGGTTGTAGGCATCCCAGGTCATGGTGTGCTCCTTTCGCTCCGTCTTGCTTCTACATCGGGTTCATACCGCCAGGCGGTACATACCCTAAGTACGTACTCCCAGTATGTAAGGAGCAATTGAGCAAAGCAAACTTTGGGCACGTGTTTCGCAACACAGCCAAAGTGGTGCTGACCAGCAGTTTTGCAAGTCAGGCCGCGAAGGCCTCGCGGAACCGACTCATGAATCCTGTTGCATGTACCAGTTCGACGAACGGAACATCGACGACGTTCTCGCGCGCGGCTTCGATGATCCGGCGGCCGTGGCCAAGCAATTCAGGGTGATTCGCCGGGAGTCCGGCCGACCTGGCAACGAGCTCAAGCTCCTTGGCGAAAGCGACCTGCATCTCAGGCATATCGCGATTCGCGTCCAGAAGCACACGAGCGCCAGGCAGCCTTTCGGCAACTGCGGTCCACGCGTGAACAGTAAATGCCTCCATGTCCTTGGCGCCTGCACTCAAGGTGCGATCCAGTTGGCCACTCAATGCCTGATGCCAGAACATCTGAACATCGAGCAGGAGATCGGCCTCGGTGGCGAAAACAGTTTTGACGCTTTCGACCTCGGCGAAAAGTTCGGTGGCAGTGCTCTCTTGGCGGCGGCGATCAGCGATCGCCAGAACGTCGCGAAGGGCTTCCTTGCGGTGGTGGTAAGTGGTCCAGCTCATGGTGTTCTCCTCTCGAAAACTCTCTGCGTGTACTTCATTTTTCGAACATACCGTCGGTACGTACTCTCAGTATGTTACCGACCAATGGTTTTTGCAAACCTTCGGTATGTGATGCGCCACACATCGCACGCGGGCGACGTAGACTCACGGGTATGACTCCCGCAGGAAAAGTCCTTCGGGCGGCACGCAAAACCAGCCGCCGACAGGACTATTCGTCCAGCACCAAGCGTGCACTCCTGGACAACGCCACAGACCTTTTCACCGATCACGGCTATGCCGGAACGTCGCTGGATGAAGTCGTCGCCGCCGCCAGAGTCACCAAGGGCGCCCTCTATCACCACTACTCGAGCAAGCTGGCGCTGTTTGAGAGCGTTTTTATGCGCTGCCAGGAAGACACCCAGAAGCAAATCGAAAAGTCGTTGCGCCAGTCGAAGGATCCCTGGGAACGCGCCCAGATCGGACTTCGTACATTCCTCGACATTTGCCAGCAGCCGACATACCGCCGGATCTGTATCCAGGAAGGGCCCGTCGCTCTCGGCCACGCACGCTGGCAGGAAGTCGAAAAGGACTTCTCCTTCGGCCTCGTCTACAGCATCGTCGACGATCTCCTCAAATCCATGGGTGGTGCCGACGATCTTGTCGAGACGTTTGCCCATCTCTTCTATGGCGCGATGCAATCAGCTGGCGATTTCGTCGCTGACTCCGAAAATGCCGAAGACGCGAGCGACAAGGTGCACGCGGCCATCACCGCGATCCTCGCCGGGCTGCGCTTGCTTCCCGATATCGGTGCGACGTCGCAGGACGGCGCAGACGAAGCGACCGGCTAGCCCGATCCCGTTAGTCCAGTTCCGTTAACCCAGTTCCGTTAGCCCAGTGAGGCTGTTCCGCCGGACTTGGGGATCAGTTCGATCCAGATGTGGCCAGGATCAAGTTCGATCTCTGCCCCCGTCGAATCAGTGAGCGTGATCTGCTTGTCGAGACCCTGCTTGTGCCAGGTGGCTTCGACTTCGGTGTTGCCGTGAAGGATCATTGCGCGGCCCGAACCCTCAAAGATCGTTTCGGGAACGGGGTTGCCGGCGGGATCGAGGTAGCCGGCGTCGCCGACGCGCGCGAACAGCACCATCAGCGTGTCAGCCTCGAAATCCTGACCCGGGGCAGCGTGAGTGTTGGCGCGGACCCATTTGCCGCTCTTCATCTTCCAGCGCGTATGCGTCGACGCCGAGAAGCCCACATTGAGCGACTTGACAGTCTTTGGCGGCGCAGGGGTCTCGGCACTGGCATCCGCAGTGGGAGCGGCGCTCGGGGTCGCCTTTGAATCCGGAATCTTAAACGGCAGATAGTTGCCCGGGAGTTCCGTGGTCTTCGCCTTCTTGGCGAGCCTCCGCAGATTGACCAAGCGGTTGTACGGTCGAACCTTGGCGAGGTCACTGCTGAACCCGGGAGCTCCGTGATCTTCGGAGAAGATCGTGATGCCGGCCTTCTTGATGCGTCGGTAGGTGCCGTTCGAGCCACCCGAAGCGACGATCTGTCCGGCGACCGGACTGGCGATGCCGATATCGGTCGCGCGCGTCGAACGTATGTGGCCGATCTTGGTCGGGAGATTGGAGTAGTACAGGGCCGCAAGGCGGGTGAGTCCGCCTTCGACGAGTTCCTCAAAGACGAGGTCAGCCTTGTTGAGTCCGTACTGCGGGACGCCACCCTCGGTGTTTTCGACCTTCACCACGAAGACCGGATTGTTGGGCAAGCCGGAAGGGAGAACGAGTCCTGTGAGGGGCGACCGTTCGACGAGTTTGGCGCTGTCACGCTCGCTCGCCTTCGTGTCCCCCGTCTCGTCTTTCGAACCGCAGGCTGTCAGGGTCAGGGCGGCAGCAGTCAGTGCCACGATCACTCGGAACTTCATGCGACAAGCATGCCTCACAACGGATGGCGATCCGTGAAAGACCCGCCTTTCAACGGGGGCGATGCGTTCGGTAGTCAACGACCTGCTGGAAGGTCGGCCGGTCCACAACGACCTGGAACGCGGGGAGTTACATTTCGGCGACAACCTCTTCGAGTACGTGAGCGAGCGCAAAGTCTCGCTTCGTGAGTCCCCCAGCGTCGTGGCTGGTCAGCCGCACGTCGACACGGTTGTAAACGTTTGCCCATTCCGGATGATGATCGAGCGCATCGATCTTTGGGGCAGCGGCAGCCATGAATGTCATCGCTGCGTTGAAGTCGTCGAACTGGAAACGCTTCTCGATCGCCATGCCGTCGCTCGTCCAGCCATTCAGTTGGTCGAGCTGTGCACGGATTTCTTGCTCAGTCAGAGTCGCCATGACATTGAGATTAGACCGGGTCCGATGCAATTTCGATGACGATGCGAGCTGGGTTCCCGGCGTTCTCGATTGTGGCCGTTCCGCCATGAGCCTCGGCGACGGCTTTGACCAGTGCCAGTCCGAGGCCTGACCCACGCGTCGAACGAGTCTGATCGGCCCGTGTAAAGCGATCGAACGCGTCGGCAATGAACCCATCTGGAAAGCCGCCACCCTCATCGCTTACGGCGATGCGCAACACGCGGTCACGCACGCTCGCGCTCAACGTCACATTCCCTCGGCCATAGGTGACGGCGTTCGACACCAAATTGCCCAGCGCGGCTTCAACCCACGGTTCGCTCAGCCGCCACTTGATGGCGGCAGCATCAACCCCGATGTCCCGACCCTGGCGGCGAAGCACGGAGCGATAGCGGTCAGCTGTCGACTGCAACACAGCGCGGATGTTGACCTCGGACTCCGATGATTTCACGCCGCTCTCAAGTTCCTCAAGATCCAAAAGCGCGTTGGCCAGATCTGCCATACGGTCGACCTCGTTCTCAACTGCCCCAAGGACGGTCCTCATGTATTCCTCGGTTCGGGGCTTGTGCAAGGCAAACTCGACTTCGGCCTTGAGGAGCGCGAGCGGCGTGCGGAGCTCGTGCGCGGCATCAGCGATATAGCGATGCTCACGATCGGTCGCGGCCTGGATGCGGTCGAGAAGGTCATTGAACGTGTGCCCGAGCCGCGTCAGTTCATCGTCGCGATCAGTCGCGACGGGAAGCCGCAAGCCCGATTCTTCGCCCGCAGCCTTCGCCGAGCGCCGGTAGCGTTCGACCGGATCGAGGGCGCCTCGCGCAGTCCGATATCCGACGTATGAGGCCGCGAGCAGGACGAGTAAATCCGCCAGCGCCAGCTGGCCGAGTAGTTCACGTAGGGCCTCATCACGCGGTTTCCGGCTGATCGCAGTCGCTACCACCAGATGACCCTGGGAGTTGGACACGATTGAGGCCTCGACGCGGATGGAATACCGGCTGGGCGGCAGGAACGACCCGCGATCGACGTACAGAGTCTTGCCATTGGCGACCTTCGACAGGGACTCCCCGCCGAGCAGCCGTGCAACTGGCGTCTTGCTGCTGCCGAACATGATCTCGCCATCGGAACCGAAGACTTGATAAGACTCCCCCGGCGTGCGGCTCGGTACGTCGGTCTGAGAACGCACGGCCTGGGTCACGACGTCATGGTACGAACCCAGATCGCGATTCACCTGCTTGTCGAGGGCATTCTGAACGCGCCAAAAAACGAAACCCGAGGTGGCAACGAGAACGATCAGCATGGCGAATGCAACGTTCCGCACGAGGCGGAATTTTATCGTCCGGCCGGAAACCATCACGGCTTTTCAAGGCGGTAGCCAACGCCGCGAACCGTCGAAATCGCGACCCCATCGGCCTGCTGATCGAGGTGGGACCTCAGCTTCGAGATGTGCACCTCGATCGTGTTGCTGCGGATGTCGCTTTCGCCTTTCCACACTTCTTCGAGTATGTAGTCGCGACTCACGACGTGTCCGACGTTGTCCATCAATGTCTCCAGTACGTCGAACTCGCGGCGAGCAAGGTTGAGCTCGATGTCGCCGCTCCAGGCACGACGAGCCAAGGGGTCCATGACGAGGTCGCCGACGACAAGTCGGTCATCGGGGAGGACCTCGTTCCGGCGCTGAAAAACCCGGAGCCGCGCTGTCAGCTCTTCCAAGGCAAAGGGCTTCACAAGGTAGTCATCGGCACCGGCGTCAAGGCCGGCCACCCTTTCATCGACCGAGCCTTTCGCGGTGAGCATGAGCACCGGAACGTTGTTGCCCTCCCGGCGCAGTCGTCGACACACTTCGATTCCACCGATCCCGGGCAACATCAGGTCAAGGATGACCGCGTCAACGTCGGCCGCTCGCGAGGCTGCAAGACCGGCTCGGCCGTCGCTGAAGCCCTCGGCTTCGATCCCCGACTCGGCGAGATAGCTCACGATGAGTTCGACAAGCCGCTTCTCGTCATCGACAACAACCACTCGCATAGGAGCCAGTCTAGGTTGGCGGCTCCGGACATTCCTTCATGTTTCGTTCATACATCGTTCATACCGTCGTAGTCACTGGCCCGATCGATCCTGTGGGCCCAAGCGAAGGACTTCGAAGTATGGGAACCCTGTTGTCGGCTGGCCAAGCCGACCTGCTCGCACGACTGGGCATCGACATTTTGTCGTTGCTCGTTCTCGTAGGCGTGTTGTATCGGCGTCGCGGCTCGGCGCCGGCAATGCCGTTGGTGTTCGCTGCGCTCAATGTGGGGCTGTTCGCAGCCCTCACGGCGATCTCTGCCGGGAGTTTCAAGGCCGGGATCGGATTCGGACTGTTCGGTCTCCTATCTCTCGTCCGCCTCAGGAGCGCCGCCTTCACCCTCAAGGACGTTGCCTTCACTTTCATCGCCCTGGTCCTCGCGCTCGTCAACGGCCTTGAGCAACGCGAGCTGTGGCTGGTTGCCTTCCTCAGCGTGCTTGTTCTCATCGTCGTGTGGATCGCCGACGACTCTCGCTCCCAACCTTCGACCCTGGTCATGCAACTGACGCTGGATCACTTGGTACTCGATCCGGCCGAAGTTCGGACCGAGTTGGCCGAACGCATTGCCGCGCCGATCGTCGGAGTAGTGATCGACGAGGTCGACTTTGTCCGCGAAACCACGCGGGTATCGGTCCGCTACGCGGTCGACGACTCGCCATGGGAGTGGACAGCCCTCACGGGCGAGACCCCGACGTTTGCCGGCGCCAACTCATGAGTGTCATCTCGGCCGAGCCCACAAACGGCCTGCAATTCGTGGACCTTGCCTCGTTCTCTCCGGCGTCATTGTCCGAGGTCGTCGAACATGCCAACCTCGCCCAGCGGGTCGATCGCAAGTACCTTGCCGATCTCGAAACGGTTCGCCGCTTGTGCGATGGCTTGGTCGACACCCACAAAATATTGCAGATTGGCGACCGCCACACGACGACATATTCCACGACCTATTTCGACACTCCCGACCTCATGTCGTGCCGCGCTCATGTCCAGGGTCGACGTCGCCGATGGAAAGTCAGGAGCCGGCTGTATGTGGAGGACAACCTGTGCCGCGTCGAAGTCAAAACCAAGTCCGGGCGCGGTGCAACGATCAAGGACACGTTTCCGAGTCATGTCAGTCGCTACGGAAAACTGTGCGATGACGAATTGGATTTCGTCGCAGATACCCTCTTCACCGCGCACCCCGAAGTCGACGTGAAAACGCTCGCGCCACGCGCGGAAATCACCTACCTGCGCGCTTGCCTCGTCGACCTGGCTGGCGGGACACGTGTCACGATCGACGGCAAATTGACGAGTGTCCTCCGCGAAGGCCGCGCCTGGGTCGACGACGGCTATGCGATTGTCGAAACCAAGGGAGGGGTCCTGCCCGCCGAAGCAGACTTGCTGCTCAGGCGTCTCGGCGCAAGGCCCAGATCCTTCAGTAAGTACGTCGCGACGACGTCACTCGTACATCCAAAGATCGCGGACAACGACGTTCGCGCCCTCAACGGAAAAAGTCTGCACAGCAGGCTCTCATGACCGACACCGAAGGAACTTTCATGCCCTCAACAAAACGACGCCTCCCGAGTCGCTACCTCCTCGTCATCTGCGCCGCCCTTGCTGCAACCGTCGTCGGGGTCGGTGTTCCGATGCTCGCTGGCGGGTCGACTCCGACCCTTTCTGCCACCGGTCGTGTCAAGGCAAGCC
>JBDSQP010000109.1:0-1635 GCA_039929755.1 Aeromicrobium sp.
CCCGCCCCCGCTACGCCAACACTGCACAGGCAACACCCCGCATCACCCGATCAAGAAGAGGCACCCTCGTGGCCAGCAAGAGTTCAGACGTTCGCCCCAAGATCACCTTGGCCTGCACCGAGTGCAAGGAACGCAACTACATCACCAAGAAGAACCGTCGCAACGATCCCGATCGTCTCGACATCAAGAAGTACTGCCCGCGCTGCAAGACGCACCAGACGCACCGCGAAACGCGCTAGTACACATCAGCCTCCTCAATACTGTTTGGTGAAACGGCCCTACCGCTCAGCGGTCCGGGGCCGTTTCGTCATTTTCCCGATCACCCGTTAACGTCTCGCGTATGAATCTCGCCGACCTCACGACCCTTCGCCTGGGCGGACCGGCGGGTCAGATCGTCGAGGTGACAACCGAACAGCAACTGGTCGACTCCGTGACCATCGCCGACGAGGCCGGCGACCCGGCTTTGATCGTTGCCGGAGGAAGCAATCTCGTCGTAGCCGACCAAGGGATCGACGGGTCGGTCATTCTCGTCCGTACGCGCGGCGTCTCGGTCGATTCTGATGCCTGTAGCGGCGCAATGGTCACGGTCCAGGCCGGCGAGGTCTGGGATGACTTCGTCGCCCACGCGATCGCCCAGGGCTGGGTTGGAATCGAGGCGCTCTCGGGCATCCCGGGGTCAGTTGGGGCAACACCAATCCAGAACGTCGGTGCATACGGGCAGGACGTTTCCCAGACGATCGCCAGTGTGCGGACGTACGACCGCGTCGACACGAAGATCCGGACGTTTGCGGCCAGCGATTGCGGCTTCACTTATCGCGGCAGTCGGTTCAAGTCCGAGCCCCACCGGTACGTCGTTCTGTCTGTCACCTTCCAGTTCGCCCTCGGTGACGTCGCCGCCCCCATCGCCTATGCCGAACTCGCGCGGACGCTGGGCGTCGAAGTCGGGGACAAGCCTCCGGCGACGGCCGTACGCGAAGCTGTCCTCGATCTCCGCCGAGGCAAGGGAATGGTTCTCGACGAGGCCGATCACGACACATGGAGCGCCGGATCTTTCTTCACCAATCCTGTTCTCACCGCCGAGGCTGCGGCAACTCTGCCGGCGGATGCGCCCCGCTACGCCCAACCCGATGGATCCGTGAAGACGAGCGCCGCATGGCTCATCGAACGTGCGGGATTCGCCAAGGGCTACGGATCGGGCAAGGTGACTTTGTCGACCAAGCACACTCTGGCGTTGACCAATCGGGGCGAGGCGACGACAGAGGACCTTCTGGATCTGGCTCGCGAGATCCGCGCCGGCGTCAAGGCGAAGTTCCGGATCACTCTCGCCAACGAACCCGTGCTCGTGGGCTGCTCCCTCTAGGCTCTGCCTACTAGTAACTCGACTCAGAGACGAGGGCAAAGGCGAGAGCGATTGCCGCGATGATCACTATGACGACCATCAGGCCGAGAAGTGCCGTTCCGATTATGCCGAGTATGAATCCGGTTTGAGCTTCGCCCGCACCACTCCACCGCTCGGGCTCGGCCGCGATTTCCCGCTTGACCCTTGCGCCGTAGTACCAGGCGAGTGGGCTGACAAAGATGGGCAGCAAACAGGACAGGCCTCCGGCGACGGCCGTACGCGAAGCTGTCCTCGAT
>JBDSQP010000110.1:0-1570 GCA_039929755.1 Aeromicrobium sp.
TGGCGATGGTCAACGCGGGCCTCACCCAGGTGTATGTGTCCCTCGTTCCGCAGCGGGTCGCCTGATGTCCATCGACATACGCGAGAGGGCGGGCAGCAGCCTGCAACTGTTGGGGGCACAAGCGACTTTTGTGGCGCGCGTCCTCGGAGCGGTTCCGCGCTGCATGCGCAACTATCGGGGCGAGATCTTCCGTATTCTTGCTGACATCAGCTGGGGCACCAACGCGATTATCGTCGGCGGCGGAACTGTCGGCGTCATGGTCCTCATTTCGCTCTCCGCAGGGACGTCGCTGGGTATCGAAGGATTCAACGGACTGGAACTCATCGGGCTGTCGCCCCTTGCCGGTTTCGTGTCCGCGACCGTCAATACGCGCGAGCTCGCACCCTTGGTCGCTGCCCTTGCACTGGGCGCCCAGGTCGGTTGCAGGTTCACCGCGCAACTGGGTTCGATGAGGATCAGTGAAGAGATCGACGCGGTGTCCGTCATGGCGATCGAGCCAATTCCCTTTCTTGTGACAACACGGGTCATCGCGACGATGATGGCCATCCTGCCTCTCTATCTCGTCGGCCTGATCGGCTCCTACATCGCCGCGCAGTTGTCGGTGACGTTGCTCTTCCATCAGCCGCAGGGAACATATATGCACTATTTCGAGGCGTTCCTGAGGCCTGAGGACATCCTGCTCTCGGTCGTGAAAATCGTGATCTTTGCCCTGGTTGTCGTCCTGATCCATTGCTGGTTCGGTTTCACCGCAACCGGAGGCCCCGCGGGCGTTGGCGAGGCCACGGGCCGTGCAATCCGCGCCGACATCGTGATCGTCGTTCTCCTTGACATGGTCCTGACGCTCGCCTTCTGGGGCGCCAATCCCGGTGTCCGGATTTCGGGGTAAGCGATGGAAGACTTCCTGGGAAGAGACGCCGGTGGGCGATCGTCGATGATCTGGCGAGGGTGCTCCGCACTCGTCATGATCGCGATCGCGATTGCTTTGACCACCGCATACACGCGCGGGTTCTTCGGAAACACCATGGAAGTCGACGCCGTGATCGACAACGCCGGAGGCTCCCTCTCTCCGGGTGCCGACGTCAAGGCGAGAGGTGTGCTCGTCGGCAAGGCAACGTCGATCCGGCTCGTCGGCAATACAGTCCACCTCACCCTCCGGCTCGACAAGAAGACTGCTGAGCGGATTCCGTCAGGTGTCACGGCACGGGTGCTTCCGGCGACCGTGTTCGGTACGTCATTTGTCGAGCTGATGATGCCCGGGCACGGTGTTGCCGGACACGGTGACGGAGGTGTTCTGAAAGCCGGCCAGGAAATTGCTCAGGACAAGACTCAGGCCACCCTTGAACTCCAGACAACACTCGACAGCATCTATCGGGTAGTGACCGCTGTGCACCCGGCCGAGCTCGCGACAACCCTTGAGGCCATGTCGATGGCTCTGAAGGGACGAGGCAACGACCTCGGCCAGTCGATGGAGAGCCTTGAGAACTACCTTGCGCGACTCAATCCGCACCTACCCCTGCTTCAGGAAGATCTGCGGATGCTCGCCACCAACCTCGAAACCGTCAACCGCAAT
>JBDSQP010000111.1:0-2334 GCA_039929755.1 Aeromicrobium sp.
ATAGCGCGGTGAGGACGGCGATCGCCAGCATCCCTCTATTGGCATAGCCCGGCGTCTTCTTGATCTGCTCAAGCTGGCTGCTTCCGACGTTGCCACCGACGGTCACGACCATCTGCTTCGGCGCCGTGATCCTCACTGGCAACACCTGGTTGGCCTGCTCGATGACGAACTTCCCGAGAGGTCCGAGGTCGACGGCCAACCGATCGCTGGCGTTAAGGTCCGCGTCAAGAGTGCGCTGATCGGCGAACATGATTCGGTGAGACTGGCGCTGAGTCGCATCCCATGCCTTCACGAAACCAGGGGTGTCGGCGATCTTCTCGGTCGCCGCAAAGATTGCGGCGGTAGTCGCGGGCCGTAGGAGCGTGGGCAATGCTGCTCGGTCCGCAAGGGCCCCGCTGACCGCCGTGGCAATTGCCGCATGGAATTCGGAATCCCGTGCGAAGGGTTCCGTGAACGACACATAACCGTCTTCGTTCGCGACGTTGTGGGCGACCCAGGCGACCGGCAGCGTCGCCATTCCTGCCAGCAGGGCAGCCATGCCGCAGGCAAGGGAAATGAGTCGTCGCATCAGGCACACGATCCAGTGGAAACTTCGGCGGTTGCGTTGGCACCGGCCATGGCCGTAGCACTGACTTGCTTGGCGGTGAGGGCGTAGCCGGTCGTCTTGTCCGTGATCGACGCCGCGAAGATCACGCCGAGAACCCGTCCGTCCTCAGAGACGAGCGGCCCGCCGGAGTTGCCGGAGCGGACATAGCTCCTGATCGAAAAGGTCTGGCGCACCACTTGGCCACGGTTGTAGATGTCGGGGCTGCGCAAGTTCTGCGCCATACGTATGCGGGCAGCCCGGGCATCGAAGGGACCGTTTTCGGGGAAGCCCAGAACGGCAGCCGAATCGCCCGCCTTGCCCGTCTGATCGAAACTCAGCGGTGTGAGTCCAAGTCCGGGAACGGAGAGGACGGCGACGTCGATGCGCGGGTTGAACTCGACGACATCGGCATGAAACCTTCGTTGCCCGACAATCACGAAGGGGTCGGAAACTCCGGCGACGACGTGTGCATTGGTCATGACCCGGTCGGCGGCGAAGACAAAGCCCGAACCTTCGATCCCCCGGTTGCAATTTGCCGAGCCGAGGATCTTCACGACGCTGTCGGAGGCCATACGTACGCCCACGGTGTTGAGCATCTCCTCATCCGGAGGGCTGACCGGGACGATCTTCTCGTTCTCGAACGGCTCCAGATAGCGCGGGAAGAGGTTGGTGTCGAGGACCTCGTTGAAGGCATCGAGCACACTGGTCGCCCCGTCGGGCATGATCCGGTTGACCCGGTCAAGGATTGCCGAACCACGTGCCTGCGTGGAGACGAACGGGATTTGTGTTCCAGTGACCGCGTAGCCGAGGGCCCAGGCCGCACACAGGACGGCCACCATGCTGAGCGCACTTCCACCGACTGCATCGACCCAGCGCAACGGACGCCAGGCGATGTTCTCGCGAATGTCCGTGCCGACATACGTGCCGATGGCCTGGCCCATGATGGCGGCGCCCACCACAACAGCGAGGGCGATCAGGGAGGACATCACCGTTGGCGCCCTGTTGCCCATTACGTGGGGAATGATCGAAATGGCGAGTAGGCCACCGACCAACAAGCCCATCGTGGCGACCAAGTTGGTGACAAAACCCTGGTAATAGCCCGAGATCGCGTACGCGATCAGGACGATGATCACGCACACATCGAGGAGATTCACAGCAGCCCCGGCAACGGTCGGGTGACCGAATCGTCCCAGGGCAGTTCCCATCCGACTTCGGCGAAGAGGCGGGAGACGACTCCGGCAGTGAAGCCCCACAGGGGCATATCGCTGTCGACGTCGAACGCAGGTCCGCGCCAACCCGTCGGGTGGACCACGGTGTAGCGATTGGCCGGGTCCATGAGCTCCGCAATTGGTGCGCGGAAAACCGATTCGACTTCGCCCACGTCAACGGGTTGCAGTTCCCGGGGTTGGGGCCAATAAGCGAGGACAGTCGTCACGGCGAAGTTGTTGGGCGGCAGCCACAAGAGCGGCAACTGACCGAAGACCTGCACCTCCGCCTGGTCGAGCCCGACCTCTTCCTCGGCCTCGCGCAGGGCAGTCGCAACCGCACCGTCATCGCCCGGATCTGCCATCCCTCCGGGGAAGGCGATCTGTCCGGCGTGGGACCTCAGCGTCGACGCGCGAAGCGTCAGCAAAAGGTCCGGACCCATTGGCCCGTCGGCAAACAACATGAGGACCGCGGCCATTCGTGCGTCGGCCGGAGGATGCGGGAATCGGGGCGCCAGATGTTCGGCCTTGACCGATTTCAGC
>JBDSQP010000112.1:0-4115 GCA_039929755.1 Aeromicrobium sp.
CTCGATCGCGACACCCAGAATCAGCGAAGTCGGATAGATCGGCGTACCAACACGGTTGCCCGCCAATTCGATCGCGTATGCGAAGTACTCGACGTTCTCGGCTATCTCGACGGCGATGCAGTCACGACCGACGGCAAGCGACTCCAGCGCCTCTACAGCGATCTCGACCTGCTCGCCAGCGAATGCATCCGCACCGGAGTCTGGGACGAGCTGGACGCCCTCGAGCTCGCCAGCGTCCTCAGTGGATTGACCTTTGAGACGCGCAACAGCGACGACGTGCCGGCTCCGCGGTTCCCGCGAGGTCGGATCCGGTTGGTCGCCGAACAGATGACCAGATTGGGCAGCGAGCTCGAGCGAATGGAGAAGGAGCACAGGCTCCAATACCTCCGTCGGCCCGACTTCGGTTTCGCTCAGACCGCTTGGGAGTGGGCTTCAGGATCATCACTCGATGACGTCCTCACAGATTCTGATCTGGCCGCCGGCGACTTCGTGCGGGCCATCAAGCAATTGATCGATGTCATCGCTCAGGTTGCCGACGCCTCGGGCGGCGGTCCACTTCGGGACACTGCGCGCGAAGCGCTCGATCTGCTCCGTCGAGGTGTGATTGCCTACAGCAGCGTGAGCAACTAGTTCGCGCTGAGCGCCTTCAACACCCTGCCGGTCACGCCGCCCAGTCCCCACTGCTCGCCGAAGACCTCGAACTTGGCAATCTGGTCAGAACTCAGAGAAGACGGCTCGAAGGACTCGGGTACGTTCGCGTCGTCTCGCACCCGAACGACCCTGAGGGCCGCAGCGATGTAGTCCGTCGATGACAAAAGGTTCTCGCGAACCTTGGGCTTGATCGATGTCGCCGGATCTGCAGCGGCGGCTTGAATTCCGGCGATGTCTGCGAATTCGGCGATCAGGGCGGCAGCTGTCTTTTCACCGATCCCGGCAACGCCAGGGATGCCATCGGACGGGTCGCCACGCATGACGGCAAAGTCCACATACTGAGAGCCGGTGATGCCGTACTTCGCTTTGATCCAGGCTTCATCGACAAGATCAAGCTGCCGTACGCCCCGAGCCGTGTAGAGCACCCGCACAGAAGCAGAGTCATCGACAAGCTGGAAGAGGTCACGGTCGCCAGTTACTACATCGACGGGTCCGCTCCAACGACGGGCAATCGTGCCGATGACATCGTCGGCCTCGCAATCGTCGGCGCCGATGACGGGTATGCCAATTAGACCAAGCCCTTCGGCGATAAGGGGCACCTGAGGGGAAAGCAGGTCGGGCGTGTCTTCGGCTGAGCCGCCGGGAACGGCTAGGCGATGGGTCTTGTATGAGGGCATGAGGGCTACGCGCCACTCGGGGCGCCAAGCGTCGTCCCAGCACGCGACGATGATGTCCGGCTCGTATGTAGCCTTGAGCGTCGCGACGAAGTCGAGCATGCCGCGTACGGCGTTGATCACGGTTCCATTGGGCGCTTTGAGTGTGTCCGGAATTCCGAAAAATGCGCGGTAGTAGAGGCTCGCGGTGTCCATCAAAAGGATGCGGGGCTGAGTGCTCACCCACCCATCCTTGCACTCATCGAGTCCGGGATATGGTGCGAGTGTGAGCACACGTTTGGAACGCGCCCAGGAAGTAGCAGCCCGTGCCGGCATCGACACATTGGTGATCACGCCGGGGGCGGACCTCCGCTATCTGACCGGCTACGCCGCGCTTCCACTGGAGCGTCTGACGTGTCTGATTCTGCCGTCAGAGGGGGCACCGGTGATGGTCGTGCCTGCCCTGGAAAAACCCGCGGCCGTAGCCGCCGGGGTGGCATTCGACATCGCCACCTGGGACGAGACCGACGATCCCTTTGCCCTCGTGGCCAGCATCGCCGGCAATCCCGCAACCATCGGTGTCGATGACCACATGTGGGTTTCGCGGGCATTCGCTCTGCAGAAGGCCTTTCCCTCGGCCGATCAGGTTCTCGCCGGCGCGGTCGTTCAGGAGCTCCGCATACGCAAGGACGAAAACGAGGTCGACGCACTTCGCGAGGCCGGCGGTGCCATCGACAGGGTCCATTCGCTGGTCCCCGTCTGGCTTCGCCCCGGCCGCACCGAACGTGAGGTCGGGGCCGACATCGCCCGCGCGATCATCGACGAGGGACACGAGACTGTCGACTTCGTCATCGTCGGCTCAGGGCCCAACGGAGCCTCACCGCATCACGAATTGTCCGACCGAATCATCCAGCCTGGAGACCCTGTCGTCGTCGACATCGGTGGCACGATGCCTTCCGGCTACTGCTCTGACTCGACGCGCAATTATCTCGCCGGCGGCGTGGCTCCCGACGAATACCTCAAGGCGTATGCCGTGCTCGCCGAAGCCCAGGCAGCACAACGCGCGTACGCCCGACCCGGCGTCACCGCCGAGTCAGTCGACAAGGTCGGCCGGGACATCATCGTCGCCGCTGGTTACGGCAAACAATTCATGCACCGAACTGGCCACGGCATCGGTCAGGAAACCCACGAAGAGCCCTACATCGTTGCCGGGAGTCAATTGGTTCTCGAAGCCGGAATGGCATTCTCGATCGAGCCGGGCATCTATCTTGAGGGCCGGTACGGAGCGCGGATCGAGGACATAGTGGTTTGCACTGACGATGGCGTCGAATGCCTCAACAACACGCCTCGCTCGCTCGTTCGGATCGAGCACTGACGGTTCCGCATTCGGCGTGTTTCGCAGAACACGCCGGTACGAAAACTTTCCGATCAGCATTTTTTTGGGGTCAATTACGGACGTGACCTGCGGCTTTGTACGTTTCCGCAGGTCAGAGCGGTATTGACAGTTCCGTGGGCGCGGGGGCAATCTCTCCATATCCACCACCAGCCGCAAGGTTCGCGGACTGTCGCCCACCGGGTCAAAACGACTGATTTCGTCACCAAGATCGAGTCGGGATGATTCAAAGCTTGCGTCTTCTTGCCCTGTCCGACAGGTGGATCACGTCAGGAGCCCTGACGCCCAGTAGACAACGCCCATTGGCAGGCATCCAGCTTGCAGGTCGGCGGTCCGAAGGGCGTAGGGCTCCTTTCTTTTGTCCGGTCGATAGCGTGTCCGCGTGAGGACGCGAGAACTGCTGGCAGCTGTCGTCCTCGGTGTCATCAGTGATCTGGCGTTCGATCCGGTCAACCTTCCTGGCGCCATGATTGTCGGGGTAGCTGGGTTGCTCCTGCTTCTGCTTCGCAATCCGAGCGCTCGGAAGAGCTATGTCGCGTCGCTGGGCGCGGCGTTCGGTGTGGGCTTCTTCGGCCCATTGCTTTGGTGGATGAACGCGGTCGGCCACGGCGCATACGCCGGCATCGTGCTGTCCCAGATCGGATTCTCTGCTCTTCTTGCGATCGGACTTGGGCTGGTCATGCGGCTCAGATGGTGGCCAGTTTGGGGTGCCTCTCTCTGGATCGGCGTGGAGCTGCTCCGGAGCAATTTCCCGTTCAGCGGCTTTCCGTGGGGGCGGCTCGCGTTCTCGGGTGCGGGCACACCGATCGAGTCGTATGCGCGGTTGGTTGGAGTCCCGGGCATGGGAGCGGTGATGTTCCTCGTCGCAGCGTCCATTGCTTACTTTGCGTTTCACCCCGGCGCGACCACAGGGCTGATGATGGTCGCGACCGGTTCGACAATGCTCTTGTTCGGTGCACTGTTGCCAACTGGTGTGGCGGGGGAGCAAGGGACACGCCAAGTGGCTTTGGTCCAAGGTGACGTTCCTGGGCTCAAGGGGCACTGGAAACCGGGACAGATTTTCCAGAAGCACGCTGACGAGACCGAAAATCTCATCGCTGCCATCGCACTCGGCAACCAACCTCAACCAGACTTTGTGCTCTGGCCGGAAAACTCGACAGACATTGATCCAGCGCAGTTCCCGTCAGTTTCCGGTTTGCTCGATCTGCTTGTCCGGGGCCTCGAGGCTCCGATTCTCGTCGGGGGCCTCCTGAACGGTCCAGATTCGGGGACGGCTTACAACGCTGGTTTGGTATGGACTCGGGGCGGTGCGGGGGACAAATACATCAAACGTAAACCGGTGCCATTCGGCGAATATGTCCCGTTTCGCAGCGTCCTGGGCGAAATCGTCCCGCGTTTTGGCCGTCTCATTCCGCGGG
>JBDSQP010000113.1:0-5103 GCA_039929755.1 Aeromicrobium sp.
GGGGACGAGTTTTTCAAGCGTGCTCGGCTGCGCCGACCTTCGCCGGAGGCGCTCGTGGAGGTCACTCTCCATCTCGATCCTGAGGTGCTGAGGTGGTTCCAGCTTCAGGAGGCGGAGTACGAACGAGAGATCAATGCCGCGCTTCGAATCTACGCGGAGGCGCACTCGCAGTACCGGTCACCGCGTCGTAAGACTGCCTAGAAAAGGGCGCGGCATCGCCGCCGCTTCCCTGGATGGCCGTGTCTCGGACATCAGTTCCGCGATCGAGACCTACATCAATGGCGAAGGCGAATTCGGCATTGTCGAGGGCTACACAGGTCACGGCATCGGCTCGGCCATGCACCAGGCTCCCGACGTTCCCAACTTCGGTCGGCCTGGTCGGGGTCCCAAACTGATCAAGGGGCTCGCCCTCGCGGTTGAACCCATGGTGACGCTCGGTTCTGCAGAAACACGCACTCTCGCCGACGACTGGACAGTCGTCACCACTGATGGTTCGTGGGCGGCGCATTTTGAGCACTCGTTCACGCTGACGGAGACCGGCACCTGGATACTCACGGCACTCGATGGCGGCGAGGCGAAACTCAAAGAGCTCGGCATCCCCTTCGGAGGACGCTAGTCCCGTACGAGCTTGATATTGAATGCTGCGGTGCCCAGTGATCCCATGAGGCGCAGCCACAGCATCAAATAGCGCTCCGTGTCGCGGGCGGCCGACAGGTCACCCAGGTCGATGATCTGATCGGTCTGCCAACCCAGGCCGAGCAACAGGTCGGTCACGGTCTTCTTTGCCTCAGAGTCGTTGCCGCAAACGAATTGAACGCTTGGTTCGGAAAGACTCGCGGGATTGGTCATGACATTGGCGTTGACCGTGTTGAGCGTCTTGACGACCCGGGCCTCGGGAAACGCGGCCTGAATGGCCTCGGCCTGGCTTTCGTCGACTCCGGTAGACAGCCGAGGGGTGCCGGTCGAAAAGTCGAGTGGGTTCGACAGATCCAGAACGACGACTTTGCCTAGTGCTTTGACGCCGGCACCTTCGAGCGCCTCAATCGATGACTGGCCGGGTGTCGCATTCACGATGACGTCGGCGCCGGCAGACGACCCAGGCGGCGCGTTTACGCGGACGCCGGTCTCGGACGCCCAGGTGGCCTGGGCATCGGGCGAGCGGCTCGAGAGCGTGACGTCATGGTCGCGGGAAGCCAATCCGGCGGACACCGTGCGCCCGACCGTGCCGCTGCCGATCACAGTGATCTTCATTCCGGAATCGTAGCCCCGGAGACACACGTCAGGTCTAGGCGTGCATTTCGAGCGTGCAGCATTTGACGCTGCCGCCCGACTTGAGCATCTCGCCGAGGTTGACCGTGACCGGGTTGTATCCGCGATCCCGCAACTGATCGACCAGGTCGGCTGCTGCGGCGGGCATGACGACGTTGTAGCCGTCGCTGACGGAATTGAGGCCGAGCACGAGAGCGTCGGCTTCACTGCACACGAGCGCATTCGGAAAGAGATCCCTCAGCGTCCGTTGGCTGTGAGGGCTGAACGCGGCCGGGAAGTAGGCGATGTCGGCCGGAGTCGACCCGTTGCCGTCATCGAGGATCGCGACGCACGTATCGAGGTGATAGAAGCGCGGGTCGACGAGCTCGAGTGAGACGACCGGGCGGTCAACCGCTGCAGCAGCTTCGACGTGGGCTGCGATTGTGGTGCGGAATCCGCTGCCGGCCAACACCATTGAGCCGAGGGTCAGGAAGTCGCCCTCGCCTTCGTTGGTGTGGATGGGCTCGGCTGCCTGAATCTCGGCGCGCTGCAGCCAGTGGCGATAGGTGTCGCTCTCGGCATGACGTTGTTCGTAGCGGAACTTGGAGATGTAGGCGCGGTGCCCGATGACCAAGCCGCCGTTGGCGGCGAAAACCATGTCCGGAAGATCCGGGGCGGCATCAAGGACGTGAACCGTGTGGCCGAGGCTGAGGTAGGTGTTGCGGAGAACTTCCCACTGGATTTCGGCCAGGTCCTTGTTGACAGGCACATCGGGATTCATCCACGGGTTGATTGCATATGTCACGGAGAAGTAGGTGGGGGGACACATCACGTAGCGGCGGGGCCGGGACGCGCGTGACGTGCGGCGGTCCGAGACGGTTTCCAGAACTGTCATTTTCCTCTTTCCTAGCGCCGTTCCCAATGAGCACAATTGCAACTAATCAATCGTAGTTCGGCAGCTCTCGGGCATCCAAATTCGAAACTGGCTATTGATACGAAGATTTCTTGCGTATATGGTCGATTGACGACTGAATCTTGCAAGGAGTGCCGAAGATGGATGATGTGGATCGCAAACTCATCGGTTGTGTCCTCGATGACGGGCGCGCCAGCTATGCCGTGATCGGCGAGCAAATCGGCCTCTCGGCGCCTGCCGTCAAGAGACGCATGGACCGGTTGTTGGCTACTGGCGTGATCCGTGGATTTACCGCCGTCATCGATCCGGAACATATGGGCTGGTCGACCGAGGCATACGTCTCCCTGCACTGCAAACGATCCGTGTCCCCCGAAGACCTCCGACGCACTCTGATCAAGATCCCCGAAGTTCATTCGGCCGCGACGGTGTCCGGGACTGCCGACGCGATTCTGCAGATTGTGGCCTCGAACGTCGGACACCTCGAGCGGGCCCTTGAGCGTGTCCGGATCGAGGCGGCCAACGTCGACCGTACGGAAACCGCAATCGTCCTGTCGCGTCTGGTCGACCGCTACGGGCCTGAGCATCGCCAGCTCGAAATTGGTTCCGAGGGGTCCTCGTAGTCAGGTTAAACCTATGAAAAATTCACCGTATGTTGCTGCGAACGCAAAGAATTCGGGCTAAGTTTCAGTGGGCGGGAATCCATGAATTGGGTGAATTGACGCAATGAAGTCACGAATGCTCGGACTCGTAACTGCCTTGATGGTCACGTGGGGCTTGGCCCCGAACTCGGCGGCCGCGCTGGACCTGCCACCAATTCCCATCCTTTCCGGCGGGGGTGGACTTGTCGGAGGAAATTCCGATCCCATCGGCGGACTCCTTCCGAAGGCTTCGCCTGCCTTTCTTGGTGGGGTGACCGGCACACTGAGCTTCGCGAACTCGGGCAGCCATGCCAAGGCGACCGTGACATGGACTCCGGCGACCCCGGGACAAACCGCGGCACTGCAGGTCAGGACAATCAAGAGCCCGCATTGGAAGCAGATCGCGTCCGGAAAGCAAGGCTCAACCGGCAAGACAGTCTTCTCGATCTCAAATCCCCTTGAAGTCGCGCATCAATATCGTTCATCCACCCACTCGAGCGAAACGGGCGCAGTCATCTCGTATTCGAACGTTGTCACGTATTCCGGCCCAAGTCTCACCAAGAACGACGGCCTGTCAACGCTTTACTTCAACAGCAATGACGGTGAGTCGGTCAACACGCGAAAGCACTATTTCGATGGCGAGTTCTCGATGACAGGGAGCGGCCTGTGCGCGGCCGTCCCGATTCAGAAAATGGCCCAGGCGAAGGGCCGAGGCAACTACTCGTGGAGATTCCCCAAGAAGTCCTTCTCGCTCAAACTCGACAAGAAGGTCAACCTTTGCGGTATGGGGGACAGCAAGAAGTGGGCGTTCGTCGCCAACTACTACGACAAGTCACTGCTGCGCGGCGAGGCCGCATTCAACATCGGTTCCAAGTTGACCAATCTCGCCTGGACGCCCAAAGCGCGACCTGTTGACGTCTACATCAACGGCTCGTATCGCGGCGCGTATGACCTGGTCGAGCGCATCACCTCAGCGAGCAACCGCATCAACGTGCCGGAGTTGAAGAACGACACTCCGGCGAATACGGCGGCCAACAACTCGACACCCAATGTGACCGGTGGCTACATTCTCGAATGGGACTTCCGTAAAGGGGCAGATCACAACGTCGCTGCGGGAAGCCGTGGCTGGGTCGGCATCAAGGAGCCCGAGGACGAGTCCGATGGATCTGGCATCACGGGTGCCCAGGTCAGCTACATCAACAAATACCTCGACAGCACGGACGCCGCGTTGTTCGGAAGTAACTACAGGAGCAATACGAGCGGCTGGCAGAAATACATCGACATCAAGTCCGCCGTCGATTACTACATCGGCCAGGAACTCATGAAGCCTGTCGATGGCAACATGTGGGCGAGCGTCTACATGTACAAGCAGCGCAGCGGCAAGCTGTTCTTCGGACCGATGTGGGACTACGACCTGTCGGCCGGCTCGGCCAACCGAGCGGGCAATGTCGGCAGCCCAACGAGTTGGTACCTTCGCAACCCGCTGGCCATTTCGGCCAAACAGTCGACGAAGACCTGGTTTAACCGGCTCAACGAGGACCCGGAGTTCCGTGCGGCCGTGCGCTCCCGTTGGCACACCGTCTATTCAAGCCTGAGGACCAACGATTCCTTCCTCGCCAACCGCAGGAGCCTCATCTCGCAGGCCGCCAGCGAGAACTTCAAAAAATGGAACGTGAACGAGCACGTGAGCCAGTATCAGGTTGTGAAAGGTTCCTGGTCTTCCGAGGTCAGTTATCTCCGCAGTTGGCTCAACAGCCGCATGAGCTGGATCAACGGTCAGTTGTAGGCCGCCGTCGACACCACGATTTGAGTATGACGGCGCCGTAGGCGTAAACTTCCCTGTCGGCCTATTTAGGTTTCGTTCTTTCATGCCCTGCGGCTGCCGCTTCTGCGGTTGGGGTGTGACACGTGCTTATCGGTCGATTTAACACCCCTGCGATAGAAGTTGAGGTTATGGCGAAAAAAGAAGGCGTCATCGAAATGGAAGGCGCCGTCGTTGAGGCTTTGCCCAACGCGATGTTCCGCGTTGAGTTGGCCAATGGGCACAAAGTTCTGGCCCATATCAGCGGCAAAATGCGCCAGCACTACATCCGCATCCTCCCTGAGGACCGAGTCGTCGTTGAGCTTTCGCCCTACGACCTTTCACGCGGACGCATCGTCTACCGCTACAAGTAACCAGCCAAAACCCATCAAAGAGAGAGCTCGATGAAGGTCAACCCGAGCGTTAAGAAGATCTGTGACAAATGCAAGGTGATTCGTCGCCACGGCCGCGTCATGGTGATCTGCGAAAACCCGCGCCATAAA
>JBDSQP010000114.1:0-2884 GCA_039929755.1 Aeromicrobium sp.
CAGGCCTTCATCTCGCCCAGTTGGTACGCGAGCAAGGCCGAGCACGGCAAAGTCGTGCCGACGTGGAACTACTCCGCGATCCAATTCGCCGGCACGATCACAGTCCATGACGACCCTGATTGGGTGCGCCGCGCCGTCACAGAACTCACCGACCGTCACGAGGGCCGTCGCTCCGAGCCGTGGGCAGTCACCGATGCCCCCGGGGCCTATGTTGCCGGCCAGCTCAAGGCGATCATCGGCCTTCAGATGACCGTCGAAAGGGTCGAGGCAAAGGCCAAACTGAGCCAGAACCGCTCCGCAGCGGACCGCGCCGGTGTCGTTGCCGGGCTCAGAGCCGAAGGCGTGCAGCGCGAAGCGTCAGTGGCCGCGCTCATGGACGGGCTGCCTTGACCCCGGACCCGTTGCGAATGTGACGTGCGCAACTCGACATACTGAAAGGAGTCCTCTTCGCGATATTGGAGTGTTTTGTGCGTAATCCCAGAGCTTTCTTCCAGCCACTCGCCGTAGGCGCCCCGGCACCTGCCACCGAAATTCCGTTCCCGCCGTCCCGGATGATCCACTTCTTTGATCCGAGCAACGAGAAGATGGCGACCAAGGTCCCCGAGATCGCCAAGAAGGTCGACATCATTCTCGGTAACCTCGAGGACGCAGTGAAGACCGACAAGAAGGTCGCCGCCCGCGAAGGCCTCGTGAAGATCGCCCAGGCAACCGATTTCGGTACGACTCAGCTCTGGACCCGCATCAACAGCCTCGATTCGCCCTGGGCGCTCGACGACCTCATCACCCTCGTCACCGAGATCGGCGACAAGCTCGACGTCATCATGGTTCCCAAGGTCGAAGGCGCCCAGGACATCCACTATGTCGATCGTCTGCTCGCTCAGCTCGAAGCCCGTGCGGGCCTCAAGAAGCCGATCCTCATCCACGCCATCCTCGAGACAGCGCTCGGCGTCAACAACATCGACGAGATCGCCACAGCCAGTCCCCGCATGCAGGGTATGAGCCTGGGTCCGGCCGACCTCGCCGCCAGCCGCCGTATGAAGACGACACGCGTTGGCGGAGGCCACCCCGGCTACCTCGTACGTACGGACCCAACCGGCGAAGACCTGACTGAGGGTCGCACCACCTACCAGCAGGATCTATGGCACTTCACCATCGCTCGCATGGTCGACGCCTGCGCCGGTGCGGGAATCCTGCCGTTCTACGGTCCCTTCGGCGACATCAAGGATGTCGTGGCCTGTGAAGACCAGTTCCGCAATGCCTTCCTGCTCGGCTGTGTCGGGGCCTGGAGTCTCCACCCTGTTCAGATCGAGATCGCCAAACGCGTCTTCTCCCCCGAACCCGCCGAAGTCGAGCATGCCCGCGAGGTCATCGAGGCAATGGGCGATGGCTCGGGCGCGGTGATGCTCAACGGCAAGATGGAGGACGACGCCTCGGTCAAGCAATGTCAGGTCATGATGTCGCTTGCCAAGCAGCTCGCCGAGCGCGATCCCGAACTCGCCGCCGCCTACGGCTTCTGAACCGGAGACACCATGACTGCCAGCCTTCGCCCCCGCCGTTCCGTTCTCTACATGCCTGGCGCCAATGAGCGCGCACTCGAAAAGGCCAAGACGCTCGACGTCGATGCCCTGATCCTCGACCTCGAGGATTCGGTTTCGCCCGACGCCAAGGTCGAGGCCCGCGAACGCGTATGCGCCGCGGCCCGCTCAGGTGAATACGGTCACCGCGAACTCGTCATCCGTACCAACGGCATCGACACCGAGTGGCATGCCGATGACCTCGCGGCCGCTTCCAAGGCCGGACCTGACGGCATCCTGGTGCCCAAGGTCAATTCCGCCGAGGAAGTCCGCCAGATCGAGGCGGCAATGGTCGCCGCCGGCGCTCCCGACACGACCCTGATCTGGGCCATGATCGAAACACCAACGGCTATCCGCAATGTCTATGACATCTGCGCCGCCAGCGATCGCCTCGCGGTCCTGGTCATGGGCACGAATGACCTCGTCGCCGAAATCCACGCAGTTCACTCCCCCGGGCGTGCGCCGATCCTGACGTCACTCCAGCTCGCCAAGCTCGGTGCGACCGAAGCCGGCAAGGTCATCCTCGACGGCGTCTACAACGACGTGAAGAACACCGAGGGTTTCGAAACCGAATGCGAGCAGGGCCGCGACTTCGGCTTCGACGGCAAGACGATCATTCACCCGACTCAGATTGAGCCGACGAACCGCATTTTCGCGCCGTCGCCCGAAGCGATCGATCACGCCCGCGAGGTCATAGCGGCCTTCGATGAAGCAACGGCTGCCGGCAAGGGCGTTGTCACCGTCAACGGCCGGATGATCGAAAACCTGCACGTGCGCGACGCTGAGCGAATCCTCGCCTTCGCCGATTCGATCGCTTCGCGCTAAGGCGTCCCGGCGGGGCCAAAAGGGAAATCGAGGTTGCCCGGCCGGAGCCGGACAACCTCGATTCGAATGAACTGACCCGAAGGGGTCAGCGGAAGCGGAGACCATTCATGGCGGCAAGATGTGCTGCCTTGTCAGCTTGCTGCTGACGCTGGCGGAGTGCTGACTCCAGCCGCATGGCCTTCTCGACGTCTGACAAACGATCGGAAGCGCGCTTGGCGTCCCGACGGTTATCGAACAGAGCCACGGTGTTCACCCCCCTTCGATCCTTCTCGTGGGTCGGTAGGGATTTCTGGGTGGTGACAGCGGGCATGAGTCGAGTTGCACGGTCGTTAGGCGTGAGGTGAATAGTCATAGCGCGCCTCCTTTCTTGGGTGAATTGACACTGTCTTCTTAGACAGCGCTACCTGATGAGATGCCGCGTGTGCGACATCCCTTGTGCCCGAATTGCGGCGTCGATCAGGACGAGTGCTTCCTGTCGGGCCGCC
>JBDSQP010000115.1:0-3726 GCA_039929755.1 Aeromicrobium sp.
CAATACGGCAACCCCGCCAACGCTGATGCGCACTACGAGACCACCGCCCCGGAGATCCTCGCCGATCTGCCCGAGATCACGCATTTCGTCGGGGGCCTCGGCACGACCGGAACGTTGATGGGGACCGGCCGCTTCTTCCGCGAGCACAAGCCCGAGGTCCGCATCGTCGCGGCCGAGCCCCGCTACGGCGAACTTGTCTACGGCCTGCGCAACCTCGACGAGGGTTTCGTTCCCGAGTTGTATGACGACTCGCTCATCGACGCGCGGTTCTCGGTCGGGCCCCGCGACGCCGTACGCCGCGTACGCCAACTCCTCGAGTCCGAGGGAATCTTTGCCGGCATCTCGACCGGGGCAATTTTGCATGCCGCCCTGGGACAAGCCGCAAAATCGGTGAAGGCCGGCGATCGAGCCGATATTGTCTTCGTTGTGGCCGACGCCGGATGGAAATACTTGTCGACAGGCGCGTATGAGGGCACGATCGACGAAGCCGAAGAAAAACTCGATGGTCAACTGTGGGCCTGATTAGGAGCACCGTGTGAGTGAGATCGTCGTCTTCTCCGGAAGTGCGCACAAACAACTGGCCGAGCACATCTGTTCCGAACTCGGGCAACCGCTTTCCGCTTCGGACACGATCCGTTTCAGCAACGACTGTTTGCAGATCCAGTTGCTGGCCAATTGCCGCAAAAAAGACGTCTACATCATTCAACCCCTCGTGCCGCCGACACAGGACCATCTCATGGAGTTGCTCCTGATGATCGATGCGGCACGCGGCGCATCGGCAGCCTCTGTCACGGCGGTCATACCGCACTACGCATATGCGCGATCGGACAAGAAGGACGCCTCACGTATTTCGATCGGCGGTCGCCTCGTCGCCGACATGCTCAACACCGCGGGCGCCGACCGAGTTGTCACCATGACGCTGCACGCGCCTCAGGTCCATGGGTTCTTCTCCGTGCCGGTCGACCACCTGACCGCGATTGGCGAGCTCGCCAACTATTACCGGGACCGCGACCTGACCAACACGGTCGTCGTGTCTCCCGACCTCGGCAACGCCAAGACCGCTTCGCTGTTTGCACGGTTGCTCGGAGTCCCCGTTGCCGCAGGCAGCAAGAGACGTCAGGCCGATGACAAGGTCGTCATCGACGCCATCGTCGGCGACGTCGCTGGCAAGACCGCGATCGTCCTCGACGACGAAATCGCCACAGGCGGTTCGATCATCGAGCTCATGAACAAATTGCAGGACGAAGGTTGCTTCGAGGCCTCCGTTGCCTGCACACACGGGCTTTTCACCGGCAAGGCAGTCGAACGCCTCCGCAACCATCCCTCGATCACCGAAGTCGTCACGACCGACACGGTTCCGCCGCCGGCTGACTGGCCCGAGCTCGTCGTACGTTCCGTGGCCGGGCTGTTCGCCGAGGCCATCGCCCGCATCCATGCTGGTGAGTCCGTGAGTTCGCTCTTCGACGGAGTCGACCCTGCCCACGCTCCACCTCAGCCCAAACTCCCGTTGTAGGAGAGATGAGCGAAAACCCCGCCATCGTCCTCGTGTCGGAGTCCCGCCAGGACTTCCTGCGCGACGAATTCGGTCGTTATGCCCGCGACTACGAGGTACTCGCCGTCGGCTCTGCCAAGGAGGCCGAAGACCTCGCCGACCAGATTTGTCGCGATGGCGGTCAGATAGCCATGTTCGTCTCGGAGTCGCGTCTGCCCGATGAACACGTACTTGCCGCGTTCGGCCGCTGGCGCGCGGTCGTCCCGACGGCTCGGCGTCTGGTTGCGTCGTACTGGGACCACTTCCGCACCGACGCACCTTTGCTCCGCGACGGTCTGGCCAAAGGCAAGTACGACGCGTTCCTGTTGATGCCACGGGGCGTACGTGATGAGGAGTTTCATGGTGCTGTCACCGAACTCCTGTCCGACTGGGGCTCCACCGTCGCCCGGCCAGAGGTGGCCGCCGTCCGAATAGTGACTCCGTCTGCCGATGCCCTGACCCTGGCTTTGCAGGATTTCCTGGACCGGATGGGCCTGCCCAATCAGACTTTTGAACCCGATTCCGAGGTCGGCCGCGAGATCCTGGCACGAATCACCGACGACTCTCGCGGTTTCCCGGTCGTCGAGGCGCTGAACCACGAACCCGCCACCGTTGGTTCGGTGAGCGAGTTGGCGATCCAGGTCTATGGGCAGCCCACTGATATCGATGTCGACACCGTCGTCGACCTGGCGATCGTCGGCGGAGGCCCTGCCGGCCTCGCCACAGCGGTCTACGGGGCATCCGAGGGGCTTTCCACGATCGTGGTCGAGGCCGAGGCAATCGGCGGGCAGGCCGGCACAAGTTCGATGATCCGCAACTACCTCGGGTTCCCCCGTGGCATCTCTGGAATGAGGCTGGCCCAGCGAGCCCGCAACCAGGCCATCAGATTCGGTGCCCGTTTCTTCACCGGCTGGCCCGTGACCGCGCTTGAGTTGGGAGCAGACGGCGCCCCGCACGTCCTGCATACCGATGGAGGAGAGGTGCGTGCCCGGGCGGTCGTGATCGCCAGCGGCGTCACCTATCGCAAGTTGCGTGTCGATTCCCTCGACGCCCTGACCGGTATGGGCGTCTTCTATGGCGCCGCCATGACTGCCGCCCGCGAAATGGAGGGCCGGGATGCGTTTGTCGTCGGCGGAGGCAACTCTGCAGGACAGGCCGCCGTGCACCTGGCCCGCTTCGCTCGGAACGTGACGATCCTGGTCAGGCGCCCGAACCTGGCCGCCACCATGTCGGACTACCTGATCCGCGAGATCGAATACAACCCTCGGATCACAGTCCAGCCGGGTTCGGAGGTGGTCGGTGGTGGCGGCGACGGACGCCTGGAATGGATCGACGTCCATACGATCACGACCGGCGATGTCGCACGACGCGAGGCCGCCGGCCTGTTTCTGCTCCTGGGTGCCGAACCGCATTGCGGCTGGCTGCCCGACGAGGTTGAGCGCGACGAATCCGGATTCGTTGTCACCGGTCGAGACGTCTCCCGGGAGTCGTGGATCGACGATGTGCCGCCGGAAGGCCTCGCCACCACCGCCACGGGCGTTTTCGCTGTCGGTGACATTCGGTCCGGCTCGATGAAGCGCGTGGCGTCTGCCAGCGGCGAAGGCGCGTCGGTCGTACCGCTCGTGCACGCCTGGCTTGCCGAGTCCGATTGACTGGCTGCCCGGTTCGACCACATCACATGTGTCCTGAGACGCACTCCCTGTGCAACGAGGGCCAAAGACGCATAGGGTGCACGGGTGACAGACGCGCCCATAGGTATTTTCGACTCTGGCTTCGGCGGCCTGACGGTCGCGCGCGCTGTGCTCGATCAGTTGCCGCACGAGCCCGTGATCTATCTGGGCGACACTGCGCGCCAGCCCTACGGTCCCAAGCCAATTTCCGAAGTTCGTGAGTACGCCCTCGACTGCCTCGACCACCTTGTCGCCCGCGGTGTCAAAGCCCTCGTGATCGCCTGCAACTCCGCCAGCGCGGCCGTCTTACGCGACGCTCGCGAGCGCTATGACGTTCCGGTCGTTGAAGTCATCGTGCCTGCGACCCGGCGAGCGGTCAGCGCGACCCGAAACGGCCACATCGGCGTCATCTGTACAGAGGCGACGGCAACGTCCAAGGCCTATGACGATGCTTTCGCGGCCAATCCCGGCATCCGACTCCATACGCAGGCTTGCCCACGCTTCGTCGAGTTCGTCGAGGCCGGC
>JBDSQP010000116.1:0-3239 GCA_039929755.1 Aeromicrobium sp.
TAGTTTACGGAGCCTGACCCTCGCTGGTCAAAACGGGTCCGCCTGTGGCGACTGTTTCCGAGGAGTTTTCGGTCACATTCGCCGTAGTTTCAGGATTTTTTGCTTCCACCGTGTCAACTTCGGACCCGGTTTCGGCGGCTGGTTGAGATGATGCCTCCACCACCTTGCCGTCTGTTGGTTCTTCAACATGGGCTTCGGCAAGCTTTTCGACTGGCGCCAATTCGAGCGTCTCCGATTCGAGCGTCTCCGCGGGAGATTCCGCGGGAGTGTCGGTCACGGTGCCGACGTTGACTTCAGGTTCGACGACTTCGTCGGCCTTTTTGTCGTCCGACTTCTTGTCATCGGACTGTTTGTCGTCCGAAGGCTTGGGGCCACGGTTGCCACCGTTTTGGTTGCCCTGATTGCCGTTGCCGCTCGTGTTGCCACTATTGCGGCCCCCACGGCGATTGCGTCGCTGATTGCCATCGTCACCGCCCTTGGGTTCGATCGGCTCGGACTCGATGACGACTCCGCGTCCCTGGCAATGTTCACAATCGTGGCTGAACGACTCGAGCAGACCCGTGCCGATGCGCTTGCGGGTCATTTGAACGAGACCGAGCGATGTCACTTCGGCGACCTGATGACGAGTTCGGTCTCGGCCTAGGCACTCGACCAGTCGGCGCAGGACCAAGTCGCGGTTGCCTTCGAGCACCATGTCGATGAAGTCGATGACGATGATTCCGCCGATGTCGCGCAGGCGCAGCTGGCGAACGATCTCTTCGGCAGCTTCGAGGTTGTTCTTGGTGACGGTCTCTTCGAGGTTGCCACCCGAACCGGTGAACTTGCCGGTGTTGACGTCGACGACCGTCATCGCCTCTGTTCGGTCGATGACAAGCGAGCCGCCCGAAGGCAGCCACACCTTGCGCTCGAGGGCTTTGGCGATCTGTTCCTCTACCCGGAGCGATGTGAAGACATCCTTGCCGTCGTCGGTCCAGCGCTCGAGGCGGTCGATCAGGTCAGGTGCAACATGGTTGATGTAGCCCGAAACCATGTCCCAGGCATCGGCGCCCTGGACCACGAGACGATTGAAGTCTTCGTTGAACAGATCACGAACGACCTTGATCATCAGGTCGGGCTCGGCATAGAGGAGTTCAGGCGAGTTGCCGGCCTCGACCTTGCGTTCGATGTCCGCCCAGCGGGCCGTCAAGGCGCTGACATCGCGAGTCAACTGGTCCTCGGTAGCGCCTTCGGCCGCCGTACGGACGATCACGCCGGCGTCGTCAGGCAGGACGTCCTTGAGAAGCGTCTTGAGCCGCGTGCGTTCGGTATCGGGAAGCTTGCGGGAAATCCCGCTCGTCTGCCCGCCGGGGACGTAGACCAGGAATCGTCCAGCGAGGCTGACCTGACTGGTCAGGCGGGCCCCCTTCTGGCCGACCGGGTCCTTTGTCACCTGGACGAGAACCGTCTGGCCTGAGGACAAGACGTCTTCGATCTTGCGCTGCTTGCCGTTGCCGAGGGTCGTCCAGTCGACTTCACCGGCGTACAAGACGGCATTGCGCCCCTTGCCGATATCGACGAAGGCGGCCTCCATGCTCGGCAGCACGTTCTGGACGCGGCCGAGGTAGACGTTTCCGATCAACGATGTCTGTGATTCACGGGCGACGTAGTGCTCGACGAGGACGTTGTCCTCCAACACAGCGATCTGCGTGTAGTCGGGGTTCTGGCGGATCGCCATCTCACGTTTGACCGACTCGCGACGAGCAAGGAATTCGGCTTCGGAGACGATCGGAGCACGCCGACGGCCGGCCTCGCGTCCCTCGCGGCGGCGCTGCTTCTTGGCTTCGAGTCTGGTCGAACCGCTGACTCCGGTGATCTCGTCCTCGGCATTGCGGGGCTCCCGCACCCGGACAGTCGTATTTTCCGGGTCATCGGGTGAGACGCCCGCGTCCTCGCCAGCGCGGCGACGGCGACGGCGACGCAAGGTCGGGTTGCCGTTCTCGTCTTCGTCGGGGTTGTCGTCGTTGTCGTAGTCATCGCCCTGATCGGTCGACTGATCTTGTGAATCGTCACCGTCTTCGGGCTTGCGACGACGACGTCCGCCACGGCTGCGGCGACGCCGACGCGGTGCGCCGTCTTCATCGAATTCATCGTCGCGGTCATCGCCCGGACCGTTGTTCGAGTTCGAGCTGTTGCCCTGGTTGCGATTGGCATTGTTGCCACCGCCACTGCCGACGTTGTCGGCGTCGTTCTTGTCAACTGCCGGCTTCGCAACCCTTTTGCGCGGGGGTGCGGCGGTCGTGTCAGGCGCAGCGAAGATGTCCGTACTCAGTGCGGGCTTCAGCGGCGCTTTCTTGGCTGGTGCCTTTTTTGCCGCAGTTTTCTTGGCGGCCGCCTTCTTGGCAGGTGCCGCGTCACTCATGGCCGGCGCATCATCGGTCTTGGTTTCGGCCTTGGGCTTTTCAGCCTTGGGCTTATCGGCCTTCGGCGGTGCGACGGGTGCCGCAAAAATGTCTGTGCTCAGTGCGGCCTTCGGCGGTCCGGCAGGACGGCCGGCGGCACGACGACGAGTTGTTGTGGCAGTGGGCTTGTCTTGTGCTGAATCCGAAGGTGTTTCGGTTTCGTCGAGCATTTGCTCTCCTTCGCCCCGGGCGCTGGCGAAGCAACGCCGCGCGGGGCTATGTCTGTTGTGATTCGCGCGGGGCGAATCCAAAGCCTGCGGTGGGTGCCCACGAGTGGGCGGCGGCGAAGCTCTCCATTGCTGTCGGCCTTGTCACGAAGAGATTCACACACCGCCGCGGTCGCCATCGGATTGCTCCGATGTGTCGCGGTCGAGGGCGAATGGATCTCCGACCGTGCCGGTCTCGGGATCGAGTGGACCCTGCGCCAAACGCTTCACCAATGGTGATTCGCTGAGTACAAGACCTCCGCTTGCGCGGATTCCGGCGAGAACATCGTCGGGTCGTACGGACGGGGTTCCGTGTCGCACGACCATTGCAAGTATCGCACAGTTGTCCTGAGCCTGGCCGCCGAAGCGAGAACTGAGCGCTAGTACTGCGGCGCGACAGTCAAACCTGCGCACGCCTTTCTTGGTCATTCGTTCGACTTCGACGGTCTCCGCGCTCAGGAATGCTTCGACCGCGCGAGTGACCTCAGCTGGATCGACCCCGCTCAGACTGACCTCCCAAACGCTGGCTTCGAGTCGATCGGCCAGCGATCCCTGACCTGCGACGACAACGTCGACGATGTCGATGCCCGGCGGC
>JBDSQP010000117.1:0-2773 GCA_039929755.1 Aeromicrobium sp.
AAAGAAGCAGGGCGCCGTTCGCCACGTCATCAGCGGCGAAGTCCTGGCCAACACCGACGAAGTCATCAAGATCTGCGTCAGCACCCCCGTGGGCGACGCCTGCGTTGCCCTCTAAACCCACCCAAACTTCACCAAACGTCAACGAAGGAGCACTCAGATGAGCCATCCCCGTCCACGCATTGCCCGCGGCACCGCCAGCAACCATAACGAAGCACCCGAGACCCTCAAGGGCAAGGATGCCTCCAAGAAGGCCACCGTCGGTCTCGACATCATGACCTATGAACAGCTCGAGGAATTCGGCAACGAGCTCGATGCTGTCCGTCAGCGGATCCTCGACGACCTCGGCCAGGAAGACGCCGACTACATTCGCCGGGTCATCAAGACCCAGCGCGGCCTCGAGGTCGCCGGTCGAGCCCTCATGTACGTGCCGTTCATTCCCCCCGCATGGATCCTCGGCGTCGCGTCACTCTCGGTCTCGAAGATCCTCGAGAACATGGAGATCGGCCACAACGTCATGCATGGCCAGTACGACTGGATGAACGATCCCCAGATCAGCGGCCACACCTACGACTGGGACAACGTCGCGCCCGGCGAGGACTGGAAGCGGACGCACAACTTCGTGCACCACACCTACACGAACATCCACGGCAAGGACAAAGACATCGGCTACGGACTGGTCCGCATCGATGAGGACCAGCCCTACTCCTGGAAGTACCTCGGCAACCCCGCGTATGCCGTCGCCCTGATGTTGGCGTTCGAGTTCGGCGTCATGTTGCACGGAACTCCGTGGGACGACCTACTCCGTCACAAGAAAACGGACGAAGAGGGCCGGAAGCAATGGATCCGTGCACGCAACAAGGCCGGCAAACAGATGCTCAAGGACTACGTCATCTTCCCGGCTCTCACTGGTCCGTTCTTCCTGACGACACTCGCCGGAAACGGAATCGCCAACGTCGTCCGCAACATCTGGGCGTTCAACATCATTTTCTGCGGACACTTCCCCGCTGAGGTCCAGACGTTCCACCAGGAGGACGCCGAAAACGAGACACGCGGCCAGTGGTACCTCCGCCAACTGCTCGGCTCGGCCAACATCTCCGGCGGCAAGCTGTTCCACGTCATGAGCGGCAACCTGTCACACCAGATCGAGCACCACATGTTCCCCGACATCCCGGCGCGCCGCTATCCCGAAGCCGCTGCCCAGGTCAAGGTGATATGCGAAAAGTACGGCCTGCAGTACAACAACGGCCGCTTCTCCAAGCAGCTGTTCAGCGTGGCAAAGCAGATCGTCCAGTTCGCCAAGCCGCCGAAGGACCGTACGAAGTGGGCGAAGCGCTATCAGCGCAAGTGGGCTGCTCAGGACGCCGCCAAAGCTGCGTCGCATAATAGTGATCAGGAAGCTGAGTCCACCAAGATCGCCGCATAGGAAGGTCAACCACGATGGCATTGAGTCGACGCGAAATCGGCAAGGACGTGGTCCAGCAATCGGCCGAAGCAGCCATCACCACGACGGGCCACATTACCGCCATCATCTTCGACTCGGTTCGAAAGATCACTACCGAGATGGGGTCATTCGCCACGGAGATCTTCGAAATCCGCGAAGCTAGCAAACGTGCGGGTCAAGATGCGGAAGAGGCCAATCCTTCAGACGATCAGTGACGAACCACTCACATGAGCGGCCGTCACGTGAAAACAGAGAGTCAACGAGTAGCCGTCGTCGGTTCGGGAGTATCCGGACTGACGGCGGCTTACGTTTTGCGCAAGTCCTTCGACGTCACCGTCTTCGAATCCGACGACCGGATGGGTGGCCACGCGCATACGCATACCGTGGCCGAGGCCGAGTCCACATACCGCGTCGACAGCGGCTTCATCGTCCACAACGACCGCACGTATCCCTGGCTCACCAAGCTCTTCGGCGAACTCGATGTCGATGTTCATGCCACCGAGATGAGCATGAGCATCCATTGCGATGAATGCGGCCTGGAGTATGCCGGCGGGCGCGGCGGCAAGGGGATCTTCGCCCAGCGTCGCCGCATCTTCGACCCCCGCTATCTGCGGATGCTGCTTGAGATCAAGCGCTTCCAACGACTCGCCTATGCACTGCTGGACGGCGATCGGGCACCCGACTCCGGGCAAGGCCCGAAGACCTACGGCGACTTCCTGAGCGAGAACAGGTTTTCCCCGTATTTCGTGTCGCATTACGCGATCCCCGTCGTGTCGTGTGTCTGGTCCTCGGGGCATGACACTGCGCTCGAATATCCTGCGCGGTATCTCTTCGAGTTCCTCAAGCACCACGGATTCCTGTCCATCAAGGGCTCGCCTCAATGGTTCACGGTCGAGGGCGGATCACATACGTACATCGACAGAGTTGCGCGAGCCATCGGCGACGTTCGCATCTCGACACCAATCGTGTCGGTCACCCGCAAACCCGATGGCGTCGAGCTCATTGACGCAAGTGATGTGCTGCACCGATTCGACAAGGTCGTCATCGCCACTCACGCCAATGACGCGCTTCGGCTGCTGACGGACCCGAGCGATGATGAGCAGCGCATTCTCGGTGTGTTCGATTATTCTGAAAACGAAACCGTGCTTCACCGCGACCCAACCGTGTTGCCCCACGAGTTCGAGGCGCGCTCGGCATGGAACTACCGGATGGACTCATGTAACGAGCGCAGCGAGCGGACGGCGGTGACCTACTGGATGAACCGTCTTCAAGGCATCGAAAGTCGCGAGCCATTTCTGGTCACGCTGAACGCAACGGATCGACTCGATCCCG
>JBDSQP010000118.1:0-4868 GCA_039929755.1 Aeromicrobium sp.
CGGCGAAAAGGTCGGCATCGGCTTGCAGATCGGCCCGGCCCTGAACGCCGAGCGCTAACTGAAGGTGCAGCGCGCGGAGCAAGGCCGAGGTGTTGCGTGCTGCCGGTGACGGCCATTCGCCTTCGACGTGACCGCGCGTACGCGGGTGCTTGATGCCTTCGCCAAGTCGTGCCAGCCACGGTTCGACGAGTACGGGGTCAAGGGCGTTGCGGTGCAGCAGGGTCATCACGGCATAGGCAAGGCGGTCGTCCTCGCCGTGGCGCCACACGTAAGAGGTGGGTGTGAGCACGCGGTCGGCGATGACATCGAGAAGCACAGTGAGTTCGAGTCGTCCGAAATGGCGGGACCGCGCGAATGCGGCGAGGGCGTCGGCCCCATGGGCGATGGCTTGGGCCCAACCCAACTCGGGTATCCAGCCACGGTGGTCCTGCTCGCGGACATACCAACTCGTGACGAGGTCGCCCCAGCCGAGGACGGGCGACGGACCGAGTAATTGGGCGTTGTTGTCGCGACCGACGATCTCGGCGAGCATGAGTGCGCTGTAGGAGCGACGAAGTACGGAGGCGTCGCCGTCGAAGCCGAGCCCATAGCGAAGACCGGGCGCGATGCCGTCGCCGAAACCAGCCATCAAATCGTCGTAGACGCCACGGTTGATCCAGGTCACCAGCAGGGGATAGGCAAGGTCCTCGCGCACGCGAGGGTTGGGGTCGCCGAGCATTTCGACGAGTTCGGCCGTGCAGTCATCGAGACTGCGCTCCTCCGGAACAAACATGCCGGTCTGCATCACCGATTGCCAGTATGCGTCAGCCACCAAGCCATGGTGCCACGGTTGGCCACTACGCTGAAACCGTGCCTTCGCTGGACGACATTGCCCGCCACCAGACGTCGCTCGACAAAGCCGACGTCGCCTGGCTGCATGCCCTCGTCGCCGATTGGCAGATAATCGCTGACCTGTCCTTCGCCGATCTCGTTCTCTGGGTGCCCGACGCGGAATCCAAGGGCTTCTGGGCGGCGGCCCAGATCCGGCCCACGACTGGTCCCACCTCATTGATCGACGATGTCGTAGGCACCTTCGTCCCGGCAGGCAAGATCGACGTCCTCGAGCGCGCGATGGCGAGCGGCGACATCCTCGAATCCGTTTCCGATGAATGGCAGGACGGTGTCCACGTCGGCACCGAGACGATTGCCGTACGCCGCGCCAAGCGCACCATCGGCGTCCTCGCACGGCGTACGAATCTCGCCGGAGTCCGGACGCCGAGCAATCTTGAATCGGCCTACCGCGACACCGCCAAGACGTTGTTGACCATGATCAGCGCTGGGGAGTTCCCGATCCCGGGCGAACGGTCAGAGCTGGCCGATTCGTTGCGCGTCGGCGACGGATTCGTCCGCACGGATGCCAAGGGCGTTGTTTCGTATGCAAGCCCCAACGCCCTGTCCGCGTATCGGCGAATCGGGCTGAGTGGTGATCTGGTCGGCGCCGACCTCGCACAAGTAACTCAAACCCTAGTTGGCTCTATGCCGACCGACTCCGCGCCGCTCAATTTCCTCGGCGGCCGGGTGACAGAAGAGGCCGAGCTCGAAAACCCTTCTGCCTCGCTTCTGATCCGGGTGATTCCCCTCCGGTCGGCCGGCGCCCGTGCCGGCACCGTGATTTTGCTGCGCGATGTCACCGAATTGCGGCTGCGCGAACGCGAACTGGTGTCGAAGGAAGCCACCATCCGCGAGATCCACCATCGGGTCAAAAACAATCTGCAGACCGTTGCCGCCCTGCTGCGGTTGCAGGGCCGCCGGATGGACAACCCCGAAGCCCGCATTGCTCTCGACGACGCCGTGCGACGCGTCGGGTCTATCGCCTTGGTCCACGAAACGTTGAGCCAGTCATTTGATCAGACCGTCGAGTTCGACGAGATCGCCGACAAGCTGTTGCTCACCGTCCTCGACGTATCCGCGACGGAGTCATCGGGTTCGGTCCGGAGCATCAAGGCCGAACGCATAGGCACCTTCGGTTCGTTGCCGGGCAACGTGGCGACGCCGTTGGCCATGGTCCTGACCGAGTTGATTCAGAATGCGGCACAACATGCCTTCGACCCGGAGTCGACGGGGGAGCGGCGCGGACACATTGCGCTGTCGGTCAACCGCATCCGGGACCGCATACGTATGCGGGTCAGCGACGACGGTGTCGGTCTCGGTCCCGACTTCGACCCGCTGGGAAGCCTGGGCCTGTCGATCGTGACCACACTCGTCGAGACCGAGTTGGGCGGCACGCTGGCGTTTGAACGCGGCGCCTCGGGCGGCACCACCGTCAATATCCAGCTGACTCTGGGGTAGTTCACGACTGCGGGAATGCAAAGAACCCCGCACCCTGGTGGGTACGGGGCTCAACTCGAACGTCTGTGCTCAGGCAGTACGAATACGTGCCCGAGCGTTGCGGCGCTTCAGCGTCCGACGTTCGTCTTCGCTCAAGCCTCCCCAAACACCATGATCTTGACCGGATTCAAGTGCCCATGACAGGCACTGCTCGCGGACATCGCAACGGCGGCATACGACCTTGGCTTCTTCGATTTGCAAGATTGCCGGGCCGGTATTGCCAATGGGGAAGAAGAGTTCAGGATCTTCATCCAGGCATGCGGAACGATGACGCCAGTCCATGAAGACACTCCTTCCCGTTCGTAGAATTTGCTGCATCCAGGACGCGACTGAGCGACGCGTGATTGGGTGCGTGGTCTATGTTCGCAACAATCTTGTCCCTACACAAGGTTTACGCTGGTCGCGCCTTTGTTCAATTGGTCACACTTTTTGGCCTACCTTCGTAGGCTTCGCAGGTGACAACGAATTCCTCGCCGCCATCAGCGCGTCAAGACGCTCGCAAATTTGTGCTCGTCGCCGTCTTCGTCATCGGGTTCGAAGCACTCGCATATGTCGTATTCGGATTGGTGACGATTGCCTCGTTCGCCGCTGGTGAAGCTGCCAGCACGATGGGCATCGGTGTGTTCCTGGCCGCATATGGGGTGGCTCAGTTGTATGCCGGGCGCATGCTCGTGCATTGGCACTCCTGGGCCCGAGGACCACTCGTGTTCACCCAACTCATCCAATTGGGGCTTGCATGGGGGCTTCGCCACTCCGAGCGGCCCTGGCTGGCAGTGGTCATGGCGGTCACGGCCCTGCTGGCGCTCGGCTGCCTCCTCGCTCCGCCAGTGACACGTGCTCTGATCGATGACGAGGTCGTGTGAGAGACTTGGAGTCGGGCAAAACCCGCACCAAGATCGCTATGGCGATGAGATTCGGCTTTGAGCCGAGAGTCAGCAACCTGACCGGTTTGCGCTGGCGCACATGGATTGCCCACCCGAGGATTACCAATGGTTGCCACAGACTACGAGATTTACGTGAACTCTCCTGACCCCGAAGACCCCATTTTCGCCCTGCACCGCGGCGGCAAGATGGAGGTTGCGGCGACCGTGCCCTTGCGCAACGCCGAAGACCTCGCGATGTCTTACACACCGGGCGTTGCCAAGGTATGCGAGGCGATCGCAGCCGATCCCGAGGCCGCGCACGAATACACCTGGGTTTCCAACACCGTCGCCGTCGTCACCGATGGCACCGCCGTCCTCGGACTCGGCGACATCGGCCCGGCAGCATCCATGCCGGTCATGGAGGGCAAGGCGGTCCTGTTCAAGCAGTTCGGCGGCGTCGATGCCATACCGGTCGCCCTCGCCACCACCGATGTTGACGAAATCGTTGAAACGATCGTGCGTCTCGCGCCGACATTCGGCGGCATAAACCTCGAGGACATCTCGTCACCCCGATGCTTTGAGATCGAGCGCCAACTCATCGAACGCCTCGACATACCTGTCTTCCACGATGATCAGCACGGCACGGCCGTCGTCGTACTTGCGGCTCTCTACAACGCGCTGCGCCTGACCGATCGTGAGATGTCCGAGCTCAAGATCGTCATTTCCGGCGCAGGCGCGGCTGGGGTCGCCGTGATGCGCATCCTTCAGTCGGCCGGAGCCCGCAAGATCGCCGTCATCGACCGCGGCGGAGTCATCTACGCCGGTCGTGGCGATCTCACCGACGTCAAGCAGCTCATCGCCGACCAAACCAGCCACTGGGCCAAGCCCGGATCGGTTTCTGATGCCTTGGTCGGCGCCGACGTTTTCATCGGCGTTTCGGGTGGCACCATTCCCGAAGAGGCTGTCGCCCAGATGGCGCCGGAATCGATCATCTTCGCGTTGGCCAACCCGACTCCCGAAGTCCATCCCGACGTGGCTTTGCGCTATGCGAGAGTCGTGGCAACTGGTCGTTCGGATTTCCCCAACCAAATCAACAACGTGTTGGTGTTCCCTGGAATTTTCCGCGGTGCGCTCGACGTACGAGCAACTCGCATCTCCGAGGGTATGAAGCTCGCCGCCGCCGCCGCCATCGCGGAACTGGTCGGCGATGAACTCAGCGAGACCTACATTATTCCTTCGCCCTTCGACCCGCGTGTCGCCAGCGCCGTTGCCAAAGCAGTGACGGATACCGCGCGTCGCGAAGGACTTGCGCGCCGCCCTTACTGAAAACCGCACCTACAAGAGGGACATAGATGTTCGCCGTTTACGCCGATTCCATCAATCCAGAATCCCCGCTCGACGGCCTAGTGGTCGGTGAGCGTCCAGATCCCGAGGCTCCCGATGGCTGGACGACCGTCACGGTGAAGGCAGCGTCGATAAACCACCACGACGTATGGAGCTTGCGCGGCGTCGGACTGCGTGCGGAGTCCTTGCCCATGATTCTCGGCTGCGATGCCGCCGGCTTTGACGAATACGGCAACGAGGTAGTCGTCCATGCCGTCATCAACGACCCGTCGTGGCGAGGCGATGACACTCTCG
>JBDSQP010000119.1:0-3075 GCA_039929755.1 Aeromicrobium sp.
CGGCTCTCAATAGATCGGTTTCGTCACCGATGGCCGTTGCCACAATCGCGCCGTCGACGAGCCGAACGGCGCCGCTCCCACATCGCGATTCATCGCCCGAGACCGACACAGGACTATGCGATTTCAAAAGGCCGCGCAGGTCAGGAGCTACGAAATTGGGACGCTGTTTACCTTCGGCGTCGGCAATAGCCTGAATGTCACTGACACCAGTCAACACCGCAAAACTGTCGGCGCCGACGTTCGACGCCCCCTCGATGTCGGTGTCCAGACGGTCACCCACAACCAGAGGCTTCTGGCCCCCGACGCGTTCCGTGGTCTCGTTGAACAGCGCCACTTCAGGCTTGCCTGCTGCAATCGGGCGCCTCCCGGTTGCCTGGGCGATCAAACCGACCAGTGCACCGTTGCCGGGCGCAATCCCTCGGGCGGTCGGCACAGAAAGGTCAAGATTGCTGGCAAACCAAGGCAAGCCCGCGTTGACCGCATAGGTCCCTTCGGCCAACATTCGCCAATTGACCTCGGGATGAAATCCTTGAACTACGGCCGCCGTGTCGTCGCCAAGGCGTTCGACCCCGCGAAGCCCTCGCTCCTCCAGGGCGTCGTAGAGACCGGCGCCACCAACAACGAGAATCTCAGCACCGGGTGGCACTGCGTTGGCAATCAAATGGGCGACTGCCTGAGCAGATGTCACGACGTCGCCGTCGCTAACATCTGGCATACCAAGTTCGCGCAGGTGATCGGCGATGTCGTGAGGTGTTCGCGAGGCGTTGTTGGTCACGTAGGCGAGCGACATCCCTGCGTCCTTGGCCAGAGCCAAGGATTTTGCCGCTTCCGGCACTGCGTCGGCACCGACGTAGACCACGCCATCTAGATCAAGCATCGCGAGATCATAGGTATCGCACAGCGTACGCTTCGTCGAGGCAAGACTCATGAGACAGAGACTAACGAGCCGCTATCACGCCGCCGCGACAACCTTGTGAACTGCCACGACCTCGATACTGACAAAACTCGCTGGCGATCCTTGCGCTCGACTGAATCTCCGCCGAAGTTCACCAGTGACGGCAACGGAATCCCCTGCATCGAATCTCGCGACGGCCTTCCGCAATTTCGCCGTCCACACCACGCACTCGAACGTGTCGACCTTCTGTTTGGAGCGCTTTAGCGCGGCGGCCGACCTCGGAACGATGATGCGGAAGGTCGCGAGTTCATCGCCGCTCGGAAGAGTGCGAACCTCGATGGGCTGGGAGATGCGACCGACAACTGCCACATGATTGGTTTCATTCGTCATTCCAAGACTCTGACGCAACCTTTGAACGGGAACCACAAGAAAATCCCCGCCTGTGGATGATTCCAGGCGGGGATTTCTCTGTGTACGTAGGTCAGCTTTGCGTCAATTCGGCGAGGCGCTCTTCGGCGTCGGTCAACTTGTCACCGTCGACCGCAACCGCTCGGTGAAACCATTCGATTGCATCTTCCTTGCGACCGCAATCAAGAAGTGAGTCCGCATAGGCATAGCGCAAACGCGCCACCCACTCGGCTCGGGACTTCGAATGAAGAGGTTCAGTTTCAAGCAGACGCACAGCAGCCTCGGCCTGGCCAAGGTCCCTACGCGCACCTGCGACGACAATCGAAAGTTCGATCTGACCAGCTTCGTCGAGTTTCATTCGAATGTCCGGCGTGTCCATCTTGATCGCCTTGTCAGCATGACCGAGTGCACGTTCGCAATCGGCCATCATCGGCGTGTAGTAGACCTGACCATTCATGCGTTTCGCTGCCCGGAACTCGGCGAGAGCTTCGCGGAACTTACCCGCCGCGTATGCCGTCTCAGCACACGCTTCGCGGATCATGGGGTTGCGAGTGGCTCGTGCACGAGCCGCGAGCGCGTGCTTGTAAGCCAGCTCCGGATCTTCCTGCAATAGCAGTCCCGCCATCACCAGGTGGCGCGCAATTCGATCAACGAGTTTGTCCGCAAGCCCGTGGAGCGCACGCATTGCATGCTTGTCGAGGTCCTTGGCCGCCACATCATCGGGGATCGGCGGTCCGTCATAAATCTGTTGTTCTGCGGTTCGCTCAGCGGCGTCGCGGGGACGGAATCCGCCGTCGCGACGATCGGATCCAGCCGCGCTGCCCTTGTAGTTGTCACGACGTTCTGGGCGGGCGCCACGGCGGTCATCGCTCGCGCGACGTGGTTCTCCTGGCTTCCCATCGCGGCGGGGCCCACTGGATCGTCCGCCGCCACTGCCCGCAGCCTTCCCGTCTCGGCGAGGATCCGATCCGCGTCGGGCGTCTCCTGAAGAACCGGCACCTGAGCGCCCCGAACTCGGCCGGCCCTGGCCTTGACCACCAGGCCTGCCCCCTGAGCGACCTTGTCCAGCTGCGTCGCGACCGCCGCCGCTCCGGCCGCCGTCGCCTCCACGTCCGCCACCTTGCGGCCTGCGTCCTTCTGCCATGTTCGGAACCTATCTCGTTCATACGTGATTGAAGTGAAGCCTACTGCTCCAGAAATGCAACATGGCCGCCCTCATAGAGGGCGGCCATGCGCTAAAAATTGTCCGGCGACGTCCTACTCTCCCACACAGTCCCCCGTGCAGTACCATCGGCGCAGAATGGCTTAACTTCCGGGTTCGGAATGTAACCGGGTGTTTCCCATTCGCTATGGTCGCCGAAACTCTATTGAGATTTCAAAAACCTTGGAGCCCTCTCGGGCTTCGCGGTTCCCGATCATATCTCGGGAACCTCACAGTGGACGCGGTCAAACTTTGTAAGAAACAAGCCCTCGGCCTATTAGTACCGGTCGGCTCAATGCATTGCTGCACTTACACCTCCGGCCTATCAACCCAGTGGTCTGCTGGGGGCCTTACCTGGTAAACCAGTGGGAAACCTCATCTTGAAACATGCTTCCCGCTTAGATGCTTTCAGCGGTTATCACTTCCGAACGTAGCTAACCAGCAGTGCTCCTGGCGGAACAACTGGCACACCAGAGGTTCGTCCATCCCGGTCCTCTCGTACTAGGGACAGCTTTTCTCAAGTTTCCTACGCGCGCGGCGGATAGGGACCGAACTGTCTCACGACGTTCTA
>JBDSQP010000120.1:0-3044 GCA_039929755.1 Aeromicrobium sp.
CGGCTACCCGATCGAGGACCTCGCCCTGCGCGCGAATTTCGTCGACGCCTCTCGCAAGGCCGTCGAAACTCTGGCGATGGAGTTGGAGAACGAAGGGCTCGGCGATCTGGTCGTCATCGTCGGATACCTCGACCGAACCAGTAACGTCCCGGACCGGCTCGGCATCCCGAAGGGAGCCCCGACCAATGCCGCTGCGGTGATCACCGGCGGAGCCATCGTCACCCGTTACTTCAAACACCACCTGCCCAACTACGGAGTCTTCGACGAGTTCCGCTGGTTCGTGCCCGGCAACACGATGCAGGTCCTGCAGGTCCACGGAATCGATATCGGCCTCGTCATCTGCGAAGACATCTGGCAGGACGGCCCCAGCGAGGCCTGCGCCGCCGCCGAAACGGCTTTACTCCTCGTTATCAACGGTTCGCCCTATGACCGCAAGAAGGATGATGCCCGTCACGAGTTGTGCTCCCGACGCGCACGCGAAGGCCAGTGCACGCTGGCCTACGTGAACATGATCGGCGGCCAGGATGACCTGGTCTTCGAGGGTGATTCGATAATCGTCGACAAATCCGGCGACATCATTGCCCGTGCGGGCCAATTCACCGAAGAACTCCTCATCGCCGATCTGGAACTCCCGGCCGCGACGGCCTCGATGCCCGATCCCGAAGAGTTGTTCAGCGGTTTCAGGATCGAACGCCACGTCATCTCGGCCGCGCCGCTCGAGGCGTACGCACCGATCGAGAACCCCGAGATCGCCGAGCGACTCGACGACCTGGGCGAAACCTACGAAGCAATCGTCATGGGGCTACGCGATTACGTTCGCAAGAACGGTTTCCGGACTGTTCTCCTCGGCGTCTCCGGAGGCATCGACTCGACCCTCGTCGCCACTATCGCCTGCGATGCGATCGGCGCCGCGAACGTCTACGGCGTATCCAATCCGAGTGAATGGTCGAGCGAACACTCCAAGTCCGATGCTGCCGAACTCGCCAGACGGACCGGCATGCATTTCGACACGGTTCCGATCGCACCGCTGGTCGACCTGTTCACCTCGGAGATCAAGATCGATGGGCTTGCCGTCGAGAACCTCCAGGCACGCATACGCGCCGTGATCTGGATGGCACTGTCCAACCAGCACGGGCACCTTGTGCTCGCCTGCGGCAACAAGTCAGAACTCGCGGTCGGCTATTCCACCATCTACGGCGATGCGGTGGGCGGGTTTGCGCCGCTCAAGGACGTGCCCAAGACGCTCGTGTGGAAGCTCGCCGAATGGCGCAATCAAGATGCGGAGTCGCGCGGTGAGAACCCGCCGATCCCCGAAGACACGATCACCAAACCTCCGAGTGCGGAGTTGCGACCCGGACAACTGGACAGCGATTCGTTGCCGCCATACGAACTCCTCGACAAGATCATCGAGGAGTATGTCGCCAAGGATCGGGGCTCTCGCGAAATCGTCGCAGCCGGATATGACAAGGCGACTGTCGAACGGGTCATAGCGCTGATAGACCGGGCCGAATACAAGCGTCGACAGTATCCCCCGGGACCCAAGGTTTCGGGCCGCAACTTCGGTCGGGACTGGAGGGTCCCTATCACGAACCGTTGGCGCGAAAAGCTCTGACTATGAGTTACTTCACAAACGCTCGAACTGACCGCTCCATCTGGCAGTCTTGATCTGTCCGTGGACTCCGTCAGGGAGCCGCGAGAAGTGGAGGAACATCGTGTCTGAAGAGACGTCACCCTACGGAAGTGGACCCGCAGCGGCCGCTACCGGCGCACCGATCAAACGCATCCGCACGCATCACCTGCAACAGATGAAGGAGCAGGGCCAGAAATGGACCATGCTCACGGCATACGACCAATACGCCGCCGCCACATTCGATGAGGCCGGCGTCGAGGTTCTGCTGATCGGTGATTCCGCATCGAACAACGTGTTCGCCAACGAAACATCTCTCCCGGTCACCGTCGACGAACTCATTCCGCTGGTCAGGGCAGTTTCACGCTCGGCCAAGCGCGCACTCGTCCTTGCCGATATGCCGTTCGGGTCCTATCAGGCCTCGCCCGAGCAGGCATTTCATACGGCCGTCAGGTTCATGAAAGAAGCGGGCGCCCACGCCGTCAAGCTCGAGGGCGGCCTGCCGATGGTGCCGCAGGTCAAGCTGCTCACCGATTCCGGCATACCGGTATGCGCGCACATCGGCTTCACACCCCAATCCGAACACAATCTCGGCGGCTACCGAGTCCAGGGTCGCGGCGACGGCGCTGCGCGCATGGTTGAAGAAGCCAAGGCCCTCGAGGAAGCCGGTGCCTTTGCCATCGTGATGGAGATGGTGCCGTCCTCTGTTGCCGCCGAGGTCACGAAGGCGGTGCGCATCCCTACTGTCGGAATCGGCGCCGGTGTCGATTGCGATGCTCAGGTGTTGGTCTGGCAAGACATGATGGGCCTTCGCACGGGCAGGGCCCCGCGATTCGTCAAGCGCTATGCGGACCTTCACCAGATCATGCTCGACGCTGCCAAGGCATACGTTGCCGATGTCCAGGAAGGGTCGTTTCCGGCGCAGGAGCACTCGTTCGAGAGCTGAGCTCAGGCCCGCCAGCCCCACCACTCGACGCCTACGAGAACCAAAACCAGCCAGAGGAAAAATCCGACGACTGGGATCCACGGACACCGGGCTGGTCGTTCACGGGCCCACCGGCCCATGAGGATCGCCTGCGGAACGATCATCGCGATGGCAAGCGTGAGCCCCCACCACGGTGCATAGAGCGTCGTCGAGATCGAGATCCACAACATGACGAACAGGCCACCGACCCCGATCCATGGACCGGAGCGTTCGAGATTGAGACGACCCTGGTTGTTGAGGCTCATGCGTCCGATTCGTCCGGCTTGATGTCGTTCCATTTCGGATCGTTGTCCCAGGCCTCGTTGCGCTCCTCGACAATTTCGAGTGCACGCGCGGCGTCTTCAGCGGTGGCGTAGGGACCTAGTCGGTCGGACGGTTTACAACCGTCCTGGCCCTCGACGGCGTGGTGGTTGAGGCAGAAGTAGTACTTGT
>JBDSQP010000121.1:0-2000 GCA_039929755.1 Aeromicrobium sp.
GAATTCGGAGACTTGATGGCCGTGGCGTGTTCCATGGCCGACGCAGTACTCCCCCATGTCATCGCTGCGCAGCTTCCTTGGGTGGACGTGCTCTTCCTGGAGACCGGCTATCACTTCGCCGAAACCGAGGGCACGCGCGACGCCGTCGAGTCGAGCATGCAATTGACCATCGTCGACGTCATGCCCAAACTGACCGTCGCTGAGCAGGACGCGAAATACGGTGCCAAGCTCTACGAACGCGACCCAGCGCTGTGCTGCCAGATGCGAAAGGTCGAACCGCTTGCCGAGAGTCTCGACGGATACGAAGCCTGGGTCACGGGCGTACGCCGCGATGAGTCGCCGACACGCGCCAACACCCCCTTCGTCACCTGGGACGAAAAGAACGGATTGGTCAAGATCAATCCCCTCGCAGCATGGTCATTTGACGATCTGATCGACTACGCCGCAGCGAATGACGTGATCCTGAATCCACTGCTCAACGACGGATACCCGTCGATTGGCTGCGCACCCTGCACCCGACGTGTCGCGCCGGGTGAAGACCCACGTGCCGGCCGGTGGGCGGGTCTCGACAAGACCGAATGTGGCCTCCATAGCTGATATGGCCGACTGAAAAGACTCGAATGACACTGACTGACGAACGCAGGCTGAGCCAGCTCCAATGGCTCGAGTCCGAGGCCATCCACATCTTTCGAGAGGTGATGGCCGAATTCGAACGCCCAGTGCTGCTGTTTTCCGGTGGCAAGGACTCGGTCGTCATGCTGCATCTCGCGACCAAGGCTTTTTGGCCGGCACCGGTCCCGTTCCCCGTTCTCCATGTCGACACGGGGCACAACTTCCCTGAAGTTCTTGCCTATCGGGACGAGACGGTCGAGCGCCTCGGTCTGCGCCTTGAAGTCGCCAGCGTTCAGGATTACATCGATGATGGCCGACTTCGTGAGCGCGCGGACGGCACGCGCAATCCGTTGCAGACACAACCACTGCTCGACGCGATTGTCGACCAAAAGTTCGATGCAGTGTTCGGTGGCGGGCGACGCGATGAGGAAAAGGCCCGCGCCAAGGAGCGCGTCTTTTCGCTACGCGACGAGTTCGGTCAATGGGACCCACGCAATCAGCGTCCCGAGCTCTGGAACCTCTATAACGGTCGTCATCGCCCGGGCGAACACGTTCGCGTGTTCCCGCTGAGCAACTGGACAGAACTCGACATCTGGCAATACATCGCCCAGGAAAAGATCGAGCTCCCGCCGCTCTACTATGCGCACGATCGCGAGGTCTTCGAACGTGACGGCATGCTCCTGGCCGTCGGTGACGTGTCGATGCCCCGCAACGGCGAGGCCGTCAGCACTCGCCAGGTGCGCTATCGCACTGTTGGTGACATGTCTTGCACAGGCGCAGTTGAGAGCAACGCCGTTACGGTCCACGACGTCATCGTGGAGGTCGCCGCGACCCGCATCACCGAACGAGGCGCGACGCGCGCCGATGACCGCATGTCAGAAGCAGCCATGGAAGACCGCAAGAAGGAAGGCTACTTCTGATGAGCAGGGTTTCTGAGATGCACACTGTGCTGCGTCTCGCGACGGCCGGTTCGGTGGACGACGGTAAGTCCACTCTCGTTGGGCGCCTCCTGTATGACTCCAAATCCGTACTCGCCGATCAACTCGATTCGGTCGAACGCGTCAGCCGCGATCGCGGGCTGGAAACAGCCGATCTTGCACTCCTCACCGACGGCCTCCGCGCCGAACGCGAACAAGGCATCACGATCGACGTCGCCTATCGCTATTTTGCGACTGCCAATCGATCGTTCATCCTCGCCGACTGCCCCGGTCACGTTCAGTACACACGCAATACGGTCACGGGGGCCAGCACCGCAGACGCGATCATCGTCCTTGTCGACGTGCGCAAGGGCTTGCTCGAACAAACAAGCCGCCACCTTGCCGTCGCAGCACTGCTTCGAGTTCCCCACGTTGTCGTTGTCGTCAACAAGATCGATCTTGTGGACTACG
>JBDSQP010000122.1:0-3798 GCA_039929755.1 Aeromicrobium sp.
GGTGACCTTGACCATGACCTTCTTGCCGACGTCGGCGGACGTGAACTTGTAGACGTTGCGCGTGCCACCTGTGACGGCTTTGCCGCCTCGGTACCACTGGTAGGTGAAGCTGACTCCGCTCGGCGACCACGTGCCGGTGTTGACGGTGATCCATTTGCCGACCAGGGCATTGATCGGGATGTGGGGCGCCTTGCTGTTCACCAAAACCTTTGCAGCGGCGCCTGTCACGGCAGTCGTGGCGGGCGAGTCCGCTGACAGGTTTGCGTAGCCATCCTTCGACGCGGTGACGCGGACGGTCATCGTCTTGTTGAGCTGTGCCGAAGCCGGTATGAACGTCTTGGCCGTCGCGCCGCTGACGGCAGTCCCGCCGGCAAACCACTGATAGTGGTACGTCGCACCGCCCGGCGCCCACACGCCGTCAGCAGCGGTCAGAGTCGAGCCGACCTTGGGTGCTCCGGTGATAGACGGCTTTTCGGAGTTGGTCAGGGTGCCGACACCCACCGCCACCGTCGAAGCAGTTGTCCTGACCAGGTTGGTGAACCCCACCTTGCTGCCGGTGACCCGGACCGCAATCGTCTTTCCGGAGTCCTCAGGAGTGAGCGCATATGTCGTCTGGGTCGCTCCGCCGAGAGCAACTCCGTCACGGAGCCATTGATAGGCATACGTGAGGTTGTCAGGCGTCCAGGTGCCGCCATTCAGGGTCAGCGTCTCGCCAACCTTCGGCGTTCCCGAGATCGTCGGCGCTGCAGTGTTTGCGATCGTGCCGGGGGTGATCACTGGAGTTGACGCGGAACCCTTGATCGCTGCCTGATAGCCGCTCTTGATGGCGATCACCTCGACCGAAACGGTCTTGCCGAGGTCGGCCGTCGAAAGCACATAGGTGCGCTTGATCGCATCGGGAATGTCTTCACCCGAGCGGATCCACTGATAAGCGAACGTGATGCCTGAGGGCTGCCAGGTGCCTGTCGACGTGGTCAGCGTCGAACCGACCTTTGGCGTTCCGGTGACTTCGGGGATCGCGCTGTTGGTCAGGGTGCCCGCTGTGACGAGTGGCGTGTTGGCCGAAGTCATCGACGCAGATCCGGCGCCGGTTTTTGTGCCGGTCACGCGAACGGAAATGACATGACCGAGGTCTTCGGAGGTGATCGCATACTGAGTGGCCGTCGCCAGGAAGACAGGGACACCGTCGCTGAACCACTGGTAGGTCAGGGCGACTCCGGACGGCTTCCAGGTTCCGGCCGTCACGGTTAGCGTCGAACCGACCTTGGGTGTGCCGGCGATCGTTGGGGTCGGACCAGAGAACTGATCCTTGAAGTGAATGAATTGCGTCGGGTACGCGCTCTCGCCGACGTTGACCCTGATCTTGCGATACATGCCCTTGGGGTAGTAGCCGGGGTAGTTGTCTTCGCTCGTGATGAGGTATCCGGCGCCGACCTCCTCGACATAGACGACGTGATTCCTGCCCGGCCACGCGCCGACCGCTCCGACTGACGGCTTGTTGTCAACGAGGACGCCGAGCGCCTTGGCGTTCGAAACCCAGTCCCTTGCGTTGCCCATCAGGCGCTTCGGCTCGGGCACGCCGTTGACGCCCAGGTGCCACGCCACGTAGTTGGTGCAGTTGTGTCCGGCGAACATGCGCCAGTGGGGCATCGACATATCGGCGGCATAGGCGGGGTCGCATTTCTTGACCTCGGCGTTGCTCACGCCCGAACAAAGAGTCGTCTGGGCACTGGCCGGGCTCATGACGAGTCCCGTAACAGCCAGTGCCCCGGCAGCCAATGACATGGCCAGCCGCTCCCCGAAACGAATCATTGGATCACGATAGTCGTGAATTCACTCCTGTAACACAAGAACAAAAAAATAACTTCCGTAACACGCCGATGGGTTGGAAACTACTTTTTGCGGTTGAGGAACGCCGTCATCGCTTCGCGGGCCTCATCGCTGCCGAAGAGTTCGGCCGACTTGGCTGCGAGTTCGTCGCCAAGGGCGTCGATGCGTGCGACCAAATCGTGGTTGAGGATCCGCTTGCTCTCACGGAGTCCCTGCGGGTAGCCCTTGCAGAGATCGGCAAGCGCGCCGGCGACTTCATCGGCCAACTTGTCGTCCGGCACAGCGCGTGTCACCAGCCCCGCGGTGGCCGCCTCGTGCGCATCGAACTTGCGCGCAGTCAGGAACAGGTCAGAAGCCGCCCGGTCGGTGAAGCGCGGTATAAGACTAAGCGAGATGATCGCTGCTGCGAGTCCCAGACGCACCTCGGTGAGCTGGAACGTGACTGACTCGGCCGCGATGACGATGTCGGCAGCGCCCAGGATTCCCAGGCCTCCCGCGCGCACGGGCCCGCCCAGTTCGACAACGACGGGCTTGGCCGCCGTGGCGATCTGACGCTGCAAGGTGACGATCGCCTTGGCACCGTCGGCCATGCCTCCCGAGGCCGCCTCGGAGAGGTCTGCTCCGGAACAGAACACGCTCCCCGCAGATCGGATGAGGATCGCGCGTACGTCGTCGGACGCATCGGCCGTAACCAGGTGCGCAGCCAACTCCGTGACGAGTTGGCGACTCAGTGCGTTGCGGTTGTGGTCACTGTCGAGGGTGATTGTCGCAACCTGGTCGGCGATTTCAAGGTGGACGAGTTCAGTCATGAATCGAGTCTCTCAGTAAGACTTGGGGAGGCCGAGGCTGAACTGCGCGATGAAGTTCAGCACCATCTCCTTGCTCACCGGGGCGATACGCGAGAGGCGCGAACCGGCCAGCATCTGGACCAAGCCATACTCATTGGCCAGACCGTTGCCACCGTGTGTCTGGATGGCACGGTCGACGACGTTGCAGACCGCCTCGCCGGCCGCGTACTTAGCCATGTTGGCCGCTTCGCCCGCCGCCATGAAGTCGCCGGCAACGTAGAGCGCCGCGGCCTTCTGGGTCATCAGGCGTGCCATTTCGATCTCGATGAACGACTCTGCGAGCGGATGGGCGATGGCCTGGTGCGAGCCGATCGGCGCCTTCCAGACCTGACGTTCCTTGGCATACTCACAGGCCTTGGCCAGCGCGAGACGTGCAGTGCCGGTGGCGAACGACGCACCCATGATTCGCTCGGGGTTGAGGCCGGCGAACAGTTGCTCGATGCCGGCGTCTTCGCTTCCGATCAGAGTGTCAGCGGACACCTTGACGTCATCGAAGAACAGGGTGAATTGCTTCTCCGGCGACGTGATGCCCATGTCGATCTCGTTGTAGGTGAAACCCTCGGCGTCGGTCGGGACCAGGAACAGTGCCGGCTTGAGGTTGCCGGTCTTGGCGTCCTCGGTGCGTGCGACGACGAGCACATGGCTGGCCTCATCGACACCCGAGATGTAGGTCTTGGTGCCTTTGAGCCTCCAGCCATCGGCATCGCGATAAGCCGTGGTGATGATCTTGTGTGAGTTGGAACCGGCGTCGGGCTCGGTGATCGAAAACGCAAACGTCGAGGAGCCGTCGGCGAGGCCGGGAAGCCAGCGTTCCTTCTGCTCCTGGGTGCCGTACTGAGCGATGATCGTTCCGACGATCGCCGGTGACACGACCATGAGCAGCAAGGGGCTGCCGGCCGCGGCCAGTTCCTCACATACCGCGGCGAGGTCGCCGACGTCGCCACCTCCGCCGCCGAACTCTTCGGGCACGGCAACGCCGAGATAGCCGAGTTTGCCCGCCTCTTCCCACAACTCGGTGGTCTTGCGTCCGTGCTTGGCGGCCTGCTCGAAGTAGTCGCGACCGTACTTCTTGCCGAGGTCGGCGACGGCCTTGCGTAGCGCCTGGCGCTCTTTGGACTCG